>CANJQZ010000147.1 GCA_947476515.1 Flavobacteriales bacterium | reverse complement strand
TTCCACCAGCCAAATCAATTTCAACTTGAGGAATTGGAAATAACTCATGTTTTCCAACAACAAATCCATCAATAAAATTAGCAGCTTGACCTGTTCTAACCAAATCAAAGAAACGAAGTCCTTCCATAGACAATTCAAATCTTCTTTCTTTATAAATCACATCAAGTGAGTTAACAGTTACTCCAGGAATTCCTGCACGACCACGAATTTGATTCACCAATGATTGTGCTGTAGAGGTGTTTCCAATATGGTAATGTGCTTCAGCAGCCATTAACAATACATCTGCATAACGAATAACACGATAATTCACAGGACTTGTAAGGTCATTATCAGGCAATCCCATTTCGTCTAAACGCTTGATATATTTGTTACTATAGAAACCAGTATGACCTCCAGCTCCAATGGCATAATGTATATCATTTGGAGCAGGTTGCGCAGCGATGAAAGCATCAATATCTAAGATAGTAGTTTGTCTTCTTTGATCAATGGAAGAGAAGGCATCATAAAGCGCTTGCGTTGGTAGATTATAACTATTTCCATCACTATATACGGGACCATTGTATTGTCTAATACCACCAAATCCTGCAGCAATATTTCCTTCAGCACAGATATAACAACCATAACTAGCGCCTTCCAATCCAGAATACTGAACATCAAAAACAGTTTCGCTGTTATTTTCGTTTCCTACGGAGAACAATTGAGCATAATTAGGTATTAAACTATAAGTTCCTGTTGCAATAAGGTCATCAAAAGTAGCTGCCGCTTCTGTAAATTTATTTTGGTACAAATACGCTTTACCCAAGAAAGCCATTGCCGCACCTTTAGTTGCACGACCTTTTTGACTAGCAACAGGATTTAAAATTGAGATCGCATATTGTAAATCCGCTTCAATTTGAGCATAAACTTCTACCTTGGGAGTTCGCTCTAATTTTAAAGCCTCCTCTATTCCAATTCTTTTATCGATAATCAATGGAATATCTCCGAAGAACTTTACCAATTCAAAATAATAATAGGCTCTTAAAAAACGAGCTTCTGCCAATATATGATCTTTACCCGAAAAATCAATTTTATCTTGATTCTCCATAATATAATTTACACGGGTAATTCCAGCGTAATTATATCTTAGTACATTTCTCAATTCTGAATTAATCCCACCATGATTCATCATATCAATTTGATGCAATCCTTGCGAGTCATTAACGCTTTCACCACCTGCAATTGAATTATCAGAAGCGATTTCACCTATCCATAGGGTTAAGAACGAACCTTGTAAAAGGTCATATGCACCCACAAGAGCTCTTTCATAATCCTCTTTGGTTTCGAAGAAATTTTCAACATCTTGAGTGTATTGGGGATCAACACTCAAAAACTTCTCGCAACTTGACGAAGAAAGAATTATCAGTATACTAACTAGAAAATATTTTAAACTACGCATATCTTAAAATTTTAATTGAACTCCGCCCATGAATGTTTTTGCTTGGGGGTAAAAACCATAATCAACTCCTGCAGACAATACACCTGAAGAACCTATGTCTGGATCAAATCCTTGATATCTTGTAAGTGTAAATAAGTTATTGGCAGCAATATAGATTCGAAAAGAATCTACCTTTAATCTTTTTAATTTTAGTGTAGGGAAAGTGTATCCCAATTGAAGATTTTTTAATCTAGCAAAAGATCCATCTTCTACATAATAATCAGAGAAGACATTATTTCTTGTTGCACCAGTAGTTACGCGTGGATTCACATTACTTGTCCCTGGGCCAGTCCATCGATCCACTACATAACCCAATTGATTTGCATAAGGTTGTTGACGCTCATAATTTCTAATTATTTCTTGACCGATGGAAGCATATAAATTACCAGAAAGGTCAAATCCTTTTGCTTTTAATGAAAAGGCAAATCCCATAGTGAAATCAGGAATTGGTGAACCTATGTAAGTTTTATCAGAATCATTATTAAAGTTAATTACACCATCACCATTTTGATCTACAAAAATTAAATCTCCTGGTTGAGCTCCTTCTTGAACAACAGCTGCATTATCAATTTCCTCTTGCGTCTGGAAAATACCTGCTGTTTGATATCCAAAGAAATACCCGATTTCATAACCTGGTTGGAAACGCGTAGCAGTTCCACCACCGATACTAAATCCTGCACCTGGAATATAATCAACTCCCGTTGGAACACTTGTTACTTTATTCGTTATTGTTGTAAAATTGACATTAAGATCTGCTGTCAGAAGTTTTTTACGAGGAGTTTTATATCCCAATTCTAATTCAACTCCTTTATTAGAAACACTACCAGCATTGATAATTGGAGGATACCCTCCTGCTCCATAGGAACCTAATAAGGCGGTAACCTCAGGCTGGAAAAGTAAATCAAAAGTATTTTTGATAAAATAATTGGTAGAGAAGTCCAATTTCTGCCAAAAAGTAAGATCGGCACCAATATTAAATTGTCTAGTAGTTTCCCATTTTAAATCAGGATTTGAAGGACGACCAATGGCAATTCCTTGTGTAAGAACATCATCAAAAACATAAACTCCTTCTCCATTCAAAAGTCCACGGTAGGCAAAATTTGGAATTTGATCATTTCCAGAAACTCCAAAACTCGCACGAATTTTAAAGAAACTAATAAACTTAGCGGTAAAGAATTTTTCATCCGAAACTACCCATCCTCCTGAAACTGTTGGAAAGAAACCATAACGATGATTGGGTCCAAATTTACTAGATCCATCTCTTCTAAGAATTGCAGAGAACAAATATTTAGATTTAAAAGCATATTCTGCACGCAGGAAAGAAGACACCAAACGCTCTGTGAATTGCCAAGAACCTACATTATTCAAAAATCCACCCGGGGTTGTATTGGCTGAAATATCAGCATATTGTACAGAGTTATTTGGAATTCCATAACCTGTTCCACTTAAGGATTCTCCTTTGCGCTGAAATATTGATATTCCGGCAGTACCTTTTATTTTATGATTTTCATTGAAAGTTCTTTCATAATTTAAAAAGCTTTCATAAGTCAAATCAAGATAAGTTGCTTTCTCTTCATAAACAGAAGCGCCTCTTTCTATTGATGTTCCTGGAGCAATTTCAATTAATGGAGAATCTAAATTCTCATTGGATGCGGTGTTGGCATACTTACCAGTTCCGTACCAAACTAATGGTGAGAATACCTTTGAATTAACTATCGAATAATTATAATTCAAACGATTGGTAAAAGAAAGGTGCTCATTTATTGCGTATATAAATTCTTCTTTACCTACAAATTTAGCTGCTGTACCCCAATTATACTGATTTTGAATTTGTGCAATTGGATTAATAATATCCGCCACTTCTTCTAAATAAGAAAAATTACCATTGGGTGTATGAATAGGTTGATTTGGGAAAGCATTAATGGTATTGTAAAGTACCGATCCAATTCCATTTTCTGGCAAAGTATTTCTAGAGTCGTTGGAAAAAAGAAGCACTGAATTCAATTTCAACTTAGCAGACATATCAGTACTAAAATTAAGTCTTGCATTATATCTAGAAAAATGAGATTTTGAACCGCCAACAATTCCATCTTGATTAAAATACCCTAAACCTATGGAGTATTTAGTATTTAAAGTTCCCCCGCTTAAACTTAAATTATGACTTTGAACAGGCGAAGTCGTAAATACAGAATCTTGCCAACTAGTTCCTCTACCTATATTAGTATTAGCAAATGGCATAGCTTGTCCACCCATAGCGAACATTTCATTTTTAATAACAGCATATTCTTGAGCATTTAATAAATCTAGTTTTCTTGCTGTTTGCTGTATACCATAATAAGCAGTGTATTCAAATTTTGGTTTTGAATTCATACTACCATTTTTAGTCTCAACGATGATCACACCATTTGCTGCTCTCACTCCGTATATACCAGCTGTTGCATCCTTTAGTACATTTATAGATTTTATGTCTGAGGGGTTTAAAGCATTTAATCCTTCTGAATCATATACTATACCGTCTACAAGAATTAATGGATCATTATCGCCAAAAGTAGAAATGCCACGGATACGGATATTAGCAGAACCACCTGGTGAACCAGAATTAGTGGTCACATTCACCCCTGAAACTTGACCTTGCAATGCTTGGTCCATTCTAGAGAGATTCATTTTTTCAATATTCTCACCACTCACCTTTGAAGTTGCGCCTGTCAATTCTTTCACAGTGGAACCCCCGTAACCAACAACAACGACTTCTTGCACATCCTTAAGTAAAATCGTCAGAATAACATCAATAGTATTTCGGCCATTTACTGGAACTTCTTGTTTAACATAACCCGCAAAAGAGAAAACTAGCACTGCATTAGTAGTATCATTCAAACCTATCTTATAAGTTCCTTTGATATCTGCAATTACCCCTGTATTTTGACCTTTAACACTTACATTAACAAAAGGAACAAGCTCGTTTTTTTCATTAATTATCGATCCTGTGACGGTCATTTTTTGAGCATAGACAAAACTAAAAGTCAATATAAACAGGAATTGAATGAGTAATTTTTTTGTCATAGTTATTATATTTTAATGGTAAATATAAATAAAATTATATTATTGTAACTAATACAATAAGTTTTAAATAAAAATAAACTGATTAAAAATTCATTCCTTAAAATTTAAATAATGAACTACATTTTAAACTGATAATCATTGCTTTGAACCAGTTGTTTGTATGTAACACTATCAAAAGAAAAAAGTTTAGCCGGACGGTGTTTTACATTGATTTGTTTCTCATCGTGCGCTAGGAGTGGCATATATTTTATTTTTTTTCTAAAATTAGCTTTATCTAATTCCTGCTCGAAGGCATACTCATAGAGTTGTTGAAACTCATTGAGCGTAAATCTATCGGTTAGCATATCAAAACAGATGGGTTCCGTGTGGAGTTTTTGTTTTAATAATTCGATAGTTTTAGTAAGAATTAGATTGTGATCAAAGGCAAGATTTGGAATTTCATGAATTGGAACCCAAGAAATTTCATCTGCCCAAGAAGATGCTTTTGCTTCAAAATCATCCATGCGCACCAGCGCAAAATAAGAAATGGTAATTACCCTTCCTTGCGGGTGACGATTGGGATTTCCAAAAGACTGCGCTTGATGGAAACTAACATTTTTAAGTCCGGTCAGATCATTTAATATGCGATTTGCTGCAGCATCCAGGTCTTCATCGGGATAGACTAAGTCACCTGGGATTGCCCAAAACTTATCGAAAGGTTCCATCGCTCTTTTGATCAAGAGTGTTTTAATTTGACCTTGACTGTATCCAAACAACATACAATCAACCGAAAAGGCTGAGGTAAAAAATTCGTTAAAATCTATTCGATACATCTTGAATTTTAGGTTTTAATGAGCACTTGAATTTTCAATTGAAACAATGGCTCCTTGTTTTTTAAGCAGCGCTCCAACCTTCCAAGCGAAAAATACCAAATAAGCAAAACAAACAACTCCTAACCAGTAGGATTTTTGGATACCTAAAAGTGCATCTGAGGCTATTGCGCCTTGAGCA
>CANJQZ010000146.1 GCA_947476515.1 Flavobacteriales bacterium | reverse complement strand
TTTGGACCTCCAATATTCTTTAAGTCTGCTATTTTTGATTTCATTTCTTCTTTATACTCTTCCCAGAATGGAAAACGAACAACCCGCTCATGAACTTGATTACCGGCAGATTCTAATTGATTAAAAATTGTATCGTCTGCGTTGCCCATGATTATTGCTGCATGAGTACCAATTGCTCTTAAAGCGGCACCGGTTAAAGTTGCTGCATCAATCACTAGAGCAGGATTATATTTTGCTGAATAAGATAAGGCATCCGCTAAAATCATTCTTCCTTCGGCATCTGTATTCAGCACTTCTACCGTAGAACCGTTAAACATGGTAATAACATCTCCCGGAGTATAAGCGTTTAATCCTGGTCTATTGTCCGTAGCGGGTATTAGAGCAATTACATGAACGGGAAGTTTTTGTTTAGCGGCTAAATATAAAGCGCCAATTACCCCTGCAGCTCCGGCCATGTCACTTTTCATAACATCCATTGATCCTGGAGTTGGCTTTAAACTCAATCCTCCTGTATCATAAACAACTCCTTTTCCAACCAAAACAATTGCTTGTTGGTTTTTAGCGTTCGCTGGTTTATATTCAGCAATTGTAAATGTTGGTGGATCAATTGAGCCTTTATTTACCGCCAATAAGCCCCCCATTTTTAATGCTTCAATCTTTGATTTTTCTAATACTTCAACAAACACACCAACAGAACTCAAAAGATCACTTATTTCTGATGAAAATTGCTCTGCATTTAAATGAGAAACAGGCATGTTGACCATATCTCGGGCCCAAAAGACTGCTTTTGTTGTTGCTTCTAATTCTTCCAATTGTAATGCATCCATTCCAGGAACAAATACTTCAGTTAATTTCGGTTTATTTTTTTTACTTAAAAAGCGATCAAACTGATAAGATGACAATGCCAATCCTTCGATAAATGGATAAAGCGCATCGTTAGCTTCTTCAATTTCAATTGAATTTAGTTCACTCTTAATTAACTCATAAATTTCAAAAGCAGTTTTTCTATAAAGTTCTGGCGTCATTTGATCGCAATTCACCAAAATTGTAAAGGATGAACTTGATTTTTCAAAGTCCCACTTTCCCTTTTTTTCAATAATAGAATTCCCTAAAGCTTTAAGTTCATTGGACAGAGCGTCTGTTTTTCCATTCCAAAAATGGATTTTATTAGCGGCATTTGATGTTTTTGGTGTAAAAATCATTTCGAAGGCTTCATTAATTAGTTTTCAAAGTTAACAACATTCTTCTCTACTTAAGCAAAAAGAATAGGATTGACAGATTCTAAAAATTTCTCCATCAATCGAGACATTGGCAAAGAGTGAATATTTGAAAAGGGCATTGCTTTTTGATTTGGTTTTAAATCATTAGGCAATTCAGTTTTACTGTAAACAATGAAATAAGCGAAAATCAACTGATGGGTTAATTTATGCCTTATAACACTAGAAACCTCTCTTATTTTTGACGCTTCTGTATTCATAAAATGCATGATTAATTCCTCCGATTCAAATTCAAGTAAAGGAAATTCAAATAGTCCTTGCCAAATATCTTTTGGTCCCCTCTCCTGAATAATCGTTCTATTCTCTTCATCAATAAAAACTTGATAGGCAAAAAATCTATTTCGGGTTTTAATACTTTTAATTTTTACCGGTAAGGCATCTATATTTTTCTCAATCCTACCAATACAACTGGCGAACAAAACACAATTGGGGCAGTCTGGATTTTTTGGGGTACATTGTAAGGCCCCAAATTCCATAATGGCTTGATTATAAGTGTCGGGCTTATTTATTGAAAGAAGAGTAGAAGCCAATTCTTGAAAAGCTCTTTGACCTTGAGGGGTATCAATTGGGGTGTCTATATTAAATACTCTAGATAAAACTCTATAAACATTTCCATCAACGACTGCCAAAGGAAGCTTAAATGCAAAGGATCCAATCGCGGCAGCAGAATATTTACCAACGCCAAATAAAGAGAGTAATTCCTTTTCTGTTTTAGGAAATTCACCATTAAACAAGTCCATGATTTGAATGGCAGTTTTTCTCATATTCCTAGCTCTAGAATAATATCCTAAACCTTGCCATAAGGTTAGCACTTCCTGCTCGCTTGCTTGGGCAAAATGATCAATGGTAGGAAAAGCACTTAGAAATTTTAAATAATATGGGAGGCCTTGTTGAACCCTTGTTTGTTGTAAGATGATTTCGCTTAGCCAGATTTTATAGGGATCCTGAGTGTTCCTCCAAGGTAAATCCCGCTTATTAATTAAATACCAATTTATAATTTCCTCTTGAAAATTAGCCATTTGTAAATTTTTATTTGAAATATTTTAATTAAAATCGCTTCAATTAAGATAACTAATATACTTTTGTAGCGCGAAAATACTAATTGTAAAATCTTAAATTATAATAATAATGACAAAAGCAGATATTGTAACCGACATCGCAGTAGAAACGGGACTAGAAAAAAATGAAGCATTAAGAGCTGTTGAATCGTTTATGAACTCCATCAAAACATCATTGGCAAAAGGAAATAATGTGTATTTAAGAGGGTTTGGAAGTTTTATTGTGAAAGAAAGGGCACAAAAAACAGGAAGAAATATTTCAAAAAATACAACCATTATCATTCCAGCACACAACATTCCATCATTTAAACCAGCAAAAACATTTGTGGAGCAAGTTAAATCACAAGTTAAGGTTGGTTAATATTCGGTTTGGTGATTAAATTAATTTCATTATCTTTGCCCTCCCCAAAAGGGGTGGTAAAATAATACCAGCAATTCAGATAACAAGAAAAATATATAGCATATGCCAAGCGGTAAAAAAAGAAAAAGACATAAAATGGCGACGCACAAGCGTAAGAAGAGACTAAGAAAGAATCGCCACAAGAAGAAAAAATAAGCTTAATCATTATTTGATGTGAGGCTCAGTAATAGTATTACTGAGCTTTCATTGTTTTATCATAAAAATATTTATTGTGAGCTTAGAACTAGTCGTAGATGCGCGCTCAAACGGAGTTTGGATAGCGTTACTTCGAGACGGAAAACTAATTGAACTGCACGAAGAAAGGGGTAATTCTGACTTTGCTGTAGGAGATGTATACTTAGGAAAGGTTCGCCGTCTCTCCCCAAGTCTTAACGCGGCATTTGTCGATGTTGGGTATGAAAAAGATGCCTTTCTTCATTATTTAGATCTTGGACAACAATTTAATTCTTTAAGTAAATTCACCAAAGATACTTTACGAAACAAACAAAGTGTTCCGGATTTAATGTATTTTAAATTTGAAAAAGAACTAGATAAAAACGGTAAAATTGATGCTGTTTTATCTTCTTCACAATCTATTTTAGTACAAGTTGCCAAAGAACCTATTTCTACAAAAGGACCAAGATTATCTTCAGAAATTACTTTAGCTGGTCGATATTTGGTTTTAGCGCCATTTTCTAATAAGATTTCAATTTCCCAAAAAATCAAAGAACCCGAGGAAAGAGCTCGTTTAAAAGAATTAATGGAAAGAATTATCCCGAAGAATTTTGGGGTAATTATTCGTACCGTTGCTGAACATAAAAAGACCGAAGATTTAGAGCAAGACTTAAATGACTTATTAGAAAAGTGGAAAAAAATTCATGCAAATGCTCTTGGTTCTGAAGCTCCAAAAAGAGTTTTAGGAGAATTGAATACCACAACTTCCATGTTGCGTGATTTACTGAATGGTGATTTTAAAAATATCCATGTAAATGAAGAGGTATTGCATGGAGAAATGAAAGATTATATTACTGGAATTGCGCCTGGAAAAGAACAAATTTTAAACCTTTACGACGGGAAAATTCCAATTTTCGAGCGTTTTGGAATCAATAAACAAATCAAAACATTATTCGGTAAAAAAGTTCCGATGCCAACTGGGGGCTATCTCATTATTGAGCATACGGAAGCAATGCATGTAATTGATGTAAATAGTGGAAATAGAAAAGGTGCTGACGGACAAGAGTCTAATGCTTTAGCAACTAATATAGAAGCGGCTGAAGAAGTTGCGCGTGTATTACAATTGCGTGATATGGGCGGTATTATCTGTATCGATTTTATCGATATGCATGATAAAGAAAATAATAGAATTCTTTTTGAAAAGATGAAAGAATTCATGAAATCTGACCGTGCGAAGCATAATATTATCCCTCCGTCAAAATTTGGTATCATAGAGATTACCCGTCAACGCGTTCGACCAGTAACACAAATTAAAACATCTGAGTCTTGTCCTACCTGCAATGGAACAGGGGAAATTCAAGCAAGTATTTTATTTGCTGAAGAAATTGAGGCGAGCTTGTCCTATTTGGTTTTAGACAGAAAAGTTAGTGGTGTATCCTTGCATGTTCACCCCTATTTGGAAGGATATTTCAAAAAAGGTGGATTTCTTCGTTCTAAACAATGGGCTTGGTATTTTAAATTTAAAAAATGGATCCCAGTTCATGGTGTAACCGCATTGAATTTATTAGATTATGTTTTTGTAGATAAAGACAACGAAGAAATTCCAATGTAATGTTTGGCGATTCCGACTTTTATTTATCGGAAAAATTAAAATTAGAAAGCTTTTGTGCTTATCAAGATCGTTGTATTTTTGATGTAAAAAAGAAGCTAAAAGCATCTCTGCTTTCTGAGGAGAAAAAAGAGCAGTTAATTGCCGAACTCATTCAAGCCAAATTTATTGATGACGAAAGATTTGCGCTTTCTTTTGCCCAAGGCAAACAGCGTATAAAAAAATGGGGTATTAGTAAAATAAAGGCGGGATTAAAGGCCAAACAAATAGCAACCATTCTTATCGATAAAGCCCTAAAAACAATTGATAAAACAGTTTATTTAGAAGATTTAACCCTATTAATAGAAAAGAAAAAAAGATTGCTTTCCAATGAAAAAGAAAGCTACAAGAAAGAAGCAAAAATAATTCGCTATTTACTCAGTAAAGGATATCAATTAGATGATATTTTTAAATGTGGAATAAGAGAAGATTAGTGAAGTAAGGTAACTCTTACTTGTTCTCCAATTTTTTCAACTTTCAATTGCCCTAGTTTACTCAGGTTTTTCATGCTCGTATCCCATAGCTTATTACTCATTTCTACTTTCGTTCTCAATATTGGTATATCAATAGGAGATTCCTGCTTAAGCGCATTCATTATTAGCAATTCATCAGGTGACAAATGAATGGTAGTTTGCGTTGCTTCTGGACGCATTTGAGGAAAGAATAACACTTCTTGAATAGAAGCATTGTTGGTCAATAGCATTACTAAACGGTCAATACCAATTCCGATACCCGAGGTTGGAGGCATTCCATATTCTAAAGCGCGTAAAAAATCTTGGTCAATAAACATCGCTTCATCATCCCCTTTTTCTGAAAGAGTTAACTGTTCTTCAAATCGTTCTCTTTGATCAATTGGATCATTTAATTCAGAATAAGCATTTGCAATTTCTTTACCATTAACCATTAATTCAAAACGCTCAGTAAGCGATGGGTCTTCACGATGCTTTTTACATAGTGGCGACATTTCAATCGGATAATCTGTAAT
>CANJQZ010000145.1 GCA_947476515.1 Flavobacteriales bacterium | reverse complement strand
GCTTGTTGTTGGAAAACTACTAAAGGTTCCTTAGCCTTTTTCTGAACTACCAGATTGGTTTGATAAATTGTTGGCATCAATCCTTTACCAAAAGAAATCTTAGGTCGTTTCTGCGCTTGTTGAACACCTGCAAGAGGCAATTCATTGAATTGAATTACACCACCATTTGGAGCAGAGAACATTAATTTATTTTGATTTTGAGAGCGATCAACTGCATAATTCACTTCATCAAAATCATAATATGCCAGTAGATTAGACCAATTAGGATGATTACTATCCGTTTTCTTTAAATAATTATTTTGAATTGTCGCTGCAGACAAAGCAGCATTATAAATTTTAAATTCATCAACACTTCCTTTCCAGATATTGGTGTTGTTCATATTTGCGCCTAACACCAATCGATGAACATAGCCAACTGATCTATTTTTCCCTGTTCCAGAATGCCACAAAGCACCATTTTTATAAATAAACATCTCACCACTCGCTTGATTTTTCACAAAAGCCCAATGATTCCATGTATTATCAATTTCATTGGCAGCCATTAGTTTATTGATGCGGTCATAACCAGAAGATACACCTGCATCAAAATAAACATTATTGTCGCTCCAAGGCATATGAATGTTAATTATACGATTATTTAAAGTGTCGTATGCTTCCAAAAAAGAAGTGTTTGTGCCAGCGACACCATTCCCTTTTTGCCAAAACTCAATTGTCATAGCATCTCCAATGACTAAATCCGATAATTCCAAAAGTCCATAAGTGGACCCATTAAGATTTGCCACACCATTTTTTGCTTCAAAGCTCAAGGCTGTATTATTGGTAATATCTTCGGTCTCAAAAATTAAGGAATTAGCAGCTGGAAGATCGTTTTCAAAACTAAATTCAACAATTAAATTATCCGTTCCATTCCAAGGAAAAGCTTGAAAAAACATCAATTCATTTAAACCATTTGTAAGTGCCGAAAAAGTACCCCCAGCACCATGAGATGCATTATAGACTAAGGTGAATCCACTAGATTCAAAACTCAATAAAGAAGTAGCTGAAGTTGATTTAATGGCAATATTGGGAAACATCATTTCGCCATTCGAACCCAAACTATTCAAAAAGAGTGATAAAGATTGTATATCTCCTACAGGAACACCTGCTGCTACTAATTCACTCGCAGAAATCAACATTTGAAATCTACCACCATGAGCTGCTGTGTTAAAAGGATAGGCTCCGGTTGAATTTGAATTATTGATTACTGAAGAAGCTAAAGGAATTGGATTTCTTAAATACTCAGCGCGTTGGTAATTATCACTAATATTATTAGGAAAAGTCAAATATGGAATCGTAGATGGGTTCGTGTAATTGGATAAATATCGGTAAGAATCCTTTCTAACAGAATCAAAAGTTCCCGTATGATCAAAAACTCGAGTATAAGTAAGATAATCCCATTCACCACAATTGTACTGATCCCATGAAGTCAAGGGACTACATTTTAATTTATAATACATCAATATCTTCTCAAAACGCTGGGCATTCAATTCTGGTGGAAAGTTAAAATTGGCTCTTCTAGAATTGATAGAGTCAAAAGTAAAAGTCTGAACCCAAGTGGTGTCTTGAGCCAGGAGCTTGTTGGAAAAAAGTAAAGCGATTAAAGAAAGAAATAGAATTTTTTTCATAATTTATTTTTAATCCATAAATATACAGAAACATTATTGTCCAATAAAATAAATAGCTTAAAATCAATGTTTTTTTTAGATTCAATAGGCTCTCGAAGGCCCACAAAAAAGTAAAAAAATCCTCCCCCTTCATCCCCCTCCAAAGGGGGAATCTAACTTTTATTTTGAAAATAAAAACATTCTAGTTTGCAGAAAAAAAGAAAGCTTGAAAATTCTCAAATAGATTGATTAATTTTGAATGAGTATCTATTTTCAGCCATAATTTCCTATAAATAAAGATTGGCATAGCTATTGAAATGTAGTACAAACATTGTTTAAAGAATATTTTCACAAGAAGAATACAAGCGATACTGACATTGTGTCGCACTAACTTATTAATACGCAATTTTATAATGAGCGAAATTTTCGAAAATGATTTTTTTGGTTTCAGTGGGATTGAAACAGACGCAGAATTCATACCTTTAATTACTGCAGAAGAAGAGGAGAATGTAAACAAGCAGGTCTTTCCGAGTGACTTACCTATACTTCCTTTACGCAACAATGTTTTATTTCCGGGTGTCGTTATTCCAATTACTGTTGGTCGGGATAAATCAATTAAATTGGTTCAAGAGGCAAATAAAGGAAATAAGATCATTGGTGTAGTTTCTCAGCGCAATCAAGATGAGGAAGCTCCAGGATTTAATGATTTACACAAAGTAGGAACCGTAGCTCAAATTATCCGCCTATTGAAAATGCCCGATGGCAGTTCAACCGTTATCATTCAAGGAAAAAGAAGATTTGAAATGGAGACAGAAACGCAAACTGAACCGTACATGCGCGCTACTGTTAACATATTAAGCGAAAAAAAACTTGACAAAAAGAATAAGGAATTAAACATGATGTTTAAAACCATTAAAGAATTAGCACTTCAAATCATTCGTGACAGTCCAAACATTCCTTCGGAAGCTCAATTTGCAATCGGAAATATTGACAGCCCAACATTTTTAGTCAACTTCATCTCCTCGAACATGAATGCTGATGTCTCTAAAAAACAAGAGATGTTAGAAGAGATGGACATGGAAAAAAGAGTCATGATGGTGATGGAACATTTGACCATTGAAATTCAAATGTTGGAGATGCGTAATGAAATACAAAATCGCGTTAAGAAAGACCTTGATAAGCAACAACGCGATTATTTCTTGCATCAACAAATGCGCACGATTCAAGAAGAATTGGGAGATAATCCTCAGGAACAAGACATCATTGAATTAAGAAATCGAGCTGAGAAGAAAAATTGGTCCGAAGCGGTATCTAAAACTTTTCACAAGGAATTAGAAAAATTACATCGAATGAATCCCCAGGGAGCTGAGTATACGGTTCAATTAAATTTCCTAGACTTACTTCTGGACCTTCCATGGTCTGTTTATTCAAAAGACAATCTTGACTTAAAACGCGCTAAAAAAATCTTAGATCGAGATCATTTCGGCATGGAAAAAGTAAAGGAACGCATCTTAGAATATTTAGCTGTATTAAAATTAAAAGGCAATATGAAATCTCCTATCCTTTGTTTTTACGGCCCTCCTGGAGTTGGAAAAACATCATTAGGAAAATCAATCGCTGAAGCATTGGGTAGGAATTATGTTCGTGTTTCACTAGGTGGAGTTCATGACGAAGCAGAAATTAGAGGACACAGAAAAACCTATATTGGAGCCATGCCAGGCCGCATCATGCAAAATCTAAAAAAAGCAGGTAGTGCGAATCCAGTTTTCGTGTTAGATGAAATAGATAAATTAGGGAGAAGTAATCACGGTGACCCATCTTCTGCCTTGTTAGAGGTATTAGATCCTGAGCAAAATAGTGCTTTTTACGATAACTATGTAGAAAATGAATTTGATCTTTCTAAGGTGCTTTTTATCGCTACAGCAAATAGTTTAGCTGAAATCCAAGGTCCACTTCGAGATAGAATGGAAATAATTGAAGTAAATGGCTACACCATTGAAGAGAAAATCGAAATTGCTAAAAGACATTTACTTAACAAGCAAATTCTGGAGCATGGATTGAATAAAAAAGACATTTCAATTGATAAAAAAGTTCTAGAAAAATTAATTGAAGAATATACCAACGAATCTGGCGTGAGAGGCTTGGATAAGGTAATTGCCAAATTGACTAGAAATCGTGCAAGGCAAAAAGCTACAGACGAACAATTTACTGACAAAATAACCCCTGAAGATTTATTTAATTTTTTAGGTGCTGGAAGATCAAGAACCAAGTACGCCAATAACAATGTTGCAGGTGTTGTAACAGGATTGGCGTGGACCAGCGTAGGTGGTGATATTCTATTTATTGAATCTTCTATTACAAAGGGAAAAGGAAAATTAACCTTAACTGGAAATTTAGGAGATGTTATGAAAGAAAGTGCAGTGATAGCCTTAGAGTTTTTAAAAGCTCACAGCCACTGGATTGGACTTCCACAAGAAATCTTCGATCATTACAACATTCACATACATGTTCCAGAAGGAGCGACACCCAAAGATGGACCAAGCGCTGGAATCACCATGTTAAGTTCCCTAGCTTCCTTATATTCTCAACGAAAAATTAAAAAAGGATTGGCCATGACAGGTGAAATTACTTTACGAGGAGATGTATTGCCCGTTGGTGGAATTAAGGAGAAAATTCTTGCAGCAAAAAGAGCTGGAATTCATGAATTAATACTGTGCGCTAAGAATAAACAAGATGTTGATGAAATTAATCCAAGTTACCTTACAGGATTGACCATCAATTATGTGAGTAGTATGAAAGAAGTAATTGAATTGGCTTTAACAAAAGAAAAAGTGAGCGATGCCATCACTTTGGAATTACCTCCAAAGATTTAATCCCAACCTTTATTTTCTTTATCATATTCGTTCATTAATTTCTGCCAATTATAAGTTGGATCAGTTGTGTCTATAAGTATATCCTTATATTCAGCTGAGGTGATGTCATAATGTAGAATTTCTTCACCTGTATACACTTCAATGGCTTCGAGCAGTACTTTTTCTTCTGGGCTGCAAAAAGACAAGGCTTGACCATTTGATTCACCTCTACCCGTTCTTCCACAGCGGTGTACATAATTCTCTGGATTGTCCGGTAAGTCATAATTGATGACATAATCCATATCAGGAATATCAATTCCACGACAAGCAACATCAGTAGTAATGAGCACACGGCTTTCACCCTTTCGGAAGCGTTCCAAAATTGCAAAGCGTTTATCTTGTTCAATTCCACCATGTAAGGCTTCAGTTTCAATTTCAACACGAAGCATGGCAGCAACTACCCTTTCAGCACGCACTTTCGTACGAACGAAGACGATGAATTTCTGTGTTTCGAATTCAGTTAAAATATTCTCAAGAAAAAATCTTTTGTCGTCCATTTCAATAAAAGCCACTGCATGCTCAACATTTTTAGCGACGGGGTTTTTAGGTGAAATTTGAATGCGAATGGCATCTCGAACCACATCGTATGCTAAGGATTTTATTTTTTTTGAAATTGTCGCGGTGAAGAACAAGGTTTGTCTCTTTTTGGGAAGCAAACGCAATACATCTGTAATATCTTTTGTAAACCCAAGGTCCAGCATTAAGTCAGCCTCATCAAGTACCAAGATTTCTACCTTCGATAAATCAATAAAACCTTGTGAAACAAGATCAAACATACGACCAGGAGTCGTTACCAAAATATCAACTTTGTGTTGCAATTGATGAATTTGATCCTCTTGATCTACGCCACCAAACAGGCCCAGTGTTTTTAATTTAGTGGCTGCACCAATTTCCTTAAACACTTCAGAAATTTGCTTGGCTAATTCACGCGTTGGAACCATTACCAAACATCTAATTTGTTTTTTCTTTAAATCTTTTGGATTCAAAAGATGGTG
>CANJQZ010000144.1 GCA_947476515.1 Flavobacteriales bacterium | reverse complement strand
TACAAATCACTTCCTTCTGGACCTAAGTTCTTTGGTTTTGTCATTTCAAGTTTACCAAACTTATAGGAAATACTAATGTAATACCTGCGGGTCAACCATTTAAAAGAACTTACTTGATAAATACTAGGTTGTTCCACCCTCATGTAAAAGCCTTGATGATTTAGGATGTCTGTTACCTTAGCACCAATAGTCCACTTTCCTTCTTTCCATCTTTTATCTACACTTAAATCAACAGACCCTTTGCGCTGAGCGATACCTTGAACTGTAATTCTAGGTGCAATATAATTGACATTCAATTGAAAAGTTGCCGTTTTTTTCCAAAAATCAACTGCGCCATTGTACTTGATGTTCCAGTTAAAACCAAATCTATTCCAAGCAGCAATATCCGTTTTATACTGAATGTAATTAACATTGGTAGACAAAGTATTTCGCATCCACTTATTCGGTTTATAGGAAGCAATAATCTCCGTGCCATAACTGTTAGATTGTCCAATATTGGCAAAGGTAACTGCAGATGAATTATTTTCTTGAAAAACCTTGATTCGAGAAATTGTTCCTATAGTTTGTCTGAAGAATAAACTGGCCGAGAAATTTAATACTTTACCTTCTAAGGCATATCCTAAATCAAATGAATTGATATATTCAGGTTGCAAATATGGATTTCCTCTTCGGAGATTAAAAGGGTCAGAATAGGAAGTAAAAGGATTTAAATCTCCTGAGGCTGCACGCGTAATTCTTCTAGAATAACTTAAACCAATCTCCCCATTTTTACTAATGGCATATTTTAAATGTGCTGAAGGAAAGAAATTAAAATAATCATTTACAACTCTAATAGAATCAGAAATCAGGTTTGGAATTTGATATGCTTTTTCTATGCGAACTCCAGCTTGATATTTAAACTTCTTTATTTGTTGACCAACAATTCCGTAAGCACTATAAATTTGCTCCTTATATTGATAGAGAAAATTAGCAAGCGTATCTTCATGATAGGCTCCATCTAAATTACTATAGGTCTCTGAATAAGTATCAACCCCTTGATCTCGCAAAACTGTTTTTAAACCAAACTCAGAACGCATTTTTAATTCTGGCCAGAGATAGGTTAGATCGGCTTGAACAGAAGTTACATTATTTTTCTCTTTATTAGATAGACGCTGACTTAGTGGAACGGTAGCATTTTGAACACTATCTATCGAATAATAACGCTGCAAATAATAACCTTGAATATTTTCAAGTCCAAAAGATTGGTTGGCATCCAATACAAAAGAACCTCTATTGTTTTTAAAATCTTGCTTGAAATTTAAATTAACATCTAAATTGTGTTGTTGCGATGGATCGTAAGATTCCCTGCGCCAAAGTGACAATAATGCCTCATTGCTATTCATTGCCCCATTCCATAAATCTCCCGTTCTATCTCTTCTGCCTTGACTTGCGGTGGAAGAAAAAGAGAGTGACCTCCTATTTTTTAAATTAAAATCAACTCCAATGCGATAAGTATTTCCTGAATTTAAATCAGTTCCTGTTCGGTTTTGGTCCAGTATAGAAATGGAATCATTGGGAAGGGTTTGACGCGTAAAGGAATAATTATTTCGATAGCCATCCAAATACCTACCGGTATAGGAACCAAAAACATTGAAGAAAGAATTGCGATAACTCAGCGAGAAACTTTGATCAATCGTATTTCCTCCTTTAAAATAACCTGAACCTGCATTGGTTGTAATCAAACCATTAAAACCTTTTAACTTATTTTTTTTCAATACGATATTAATAATTCCCGACGAACCGTCCGGATCATATTTCGCAGAAGGATTGGTAACAATTTCAACGCGCTCAATCGAACCTGCAGGCAAAGCATCTAAGAGCGTTTTACCACCTCCACCAGACAAAGAACTTGGTCTACCATCAATTAACACTGTAACAGAACCCTCACCTCGGAGCATCACTCTTCCATCTTGATCTAAATCTACAGAAGGTAAATTTTTCAAGATATCATTGGCAGTTCCGCCACGAACAGACATGTCTTCACTTACATTGTATACTTTTTTGTCTATGCCTGTTTTTAACATATCCGTTTGACCAAGGATTGTTACTTCGTCTAACTTCTGTGTTTTGTCAAGTGAGAAGCGAATGGTACCCGCATTAAAAATCTTTATAGAAGAACTGACAGAAACATCAGAAATTATTTGAGTAACAAAACCATTGAGCACTATTTTTAAATAATACATTCCAAGTGGCAACTGATCTATTTGAAACTTTCCATCCACATCAGTATACACACCTGTCACCAGGTTAGAATCTGCTTGTTTGTATAGTTTTATAGCCACATATTCAATTGATTTTTCACTTGCGTTTGATATTACTTTTCCAATTACTACTCCCTCTCCCACTTGTGGGCGTTGTGAGAATAAAGACAAACTAAATAAAAAGAAAACTAAACCTAAATAAAAACGCATTAAAAATAAAATTAAAGATGCAAAAATAAGGAATGCAAAGTGATTTAAATGCTAAACAGGAATTGAATTACGAATGATTAACGAAGTAAATTAACATGCCCTTGCAGCAGTTCATTCTCCTTTGTTTTTTTATTCATAAATTTAATCTGATAAGAATAAATTCCATCGGGTGCATTGTAATCTGCAATCTTACCATTCCAACCAAATTTAACATTGTAGGTTTCAAAAATAACCTCTCCCCAACGGTTAAAGATCATCATGTGGAAATCATCAGGATCAAATCCAGCGGTGAAAATCGGCAAGAATACATTATTAAATTGATCTCCATCTGGAGTAAAAGTATTGGGAACATAATAAATCGGATCACCTTGAATGTGAATACTTAAAGTGGTAGAATCAACACAACCAAAACTTGTTCCAACCCACAACCCAATCTGATAATCTCCATCAGTATAAGGGAATGTATGTGGAATCTCCTGATCAACAGTAGTATTGGTTGTTCCATCACCAAAATTCCATGCCGCCAAATCATATCCTGATGAATTATTGGTGAAAGTGGTAAAAGGAGCATCACTGGTTAGATTGACCGGCATTGCCATGGCATTTGCAACTGGATTTGGGTGCACGATAACAGAAACCATTGTTGTATCGGTACAACCAAAAGTATTGGAACCAATTATCGTAAAATCTTCAGAGATCAAAGGGGTATAAGTATAAGAACTACCTGTCAATCCATTGGACCATAAATAACTTGCCGCACCTGTAATTTGAAAACTTACCCCACCTCCAAAACAAACTTCTTCTAAAGTAGGTACTGCTGAGATTACAGGTAAAGGAAATACAGTAACTAATATTGAATCAGATGCAACGCAACCGTAAATAGTAGTTCCTGTTACTTCATAGTAGCCACTATTTACTGCAGTTACACTTTGTGAAATTCCTGAAAAACCCGTTAAATCAACTCCCGTCCAGACATACGAATCGGCACCACTCACATTGAAATTGATTATTGTATTGGGACAGACATCTGGATCATTAGCAATCAATTGCACATTCGGAATTGGATGTACGATTACCGTTACTTGATCTTGACTAAAACAACCATATTGATTAGAACCAGTAAGTAGATAAGTTGTAGTAATATTTGGAGTAACCGTCATATTGTATTGCGCATCCACTGGACCTCCAATCGGATTCCATACATAAAAAGGTGCACCTGTTGGACTTAAAACTACTGATTCACCAAAACAAATTTCTTGATCAATAGCACTTACAATTGGAGTGGTTGAAATTACAATATCTAAAGTTGTAATGGAATCACATCCATGAATAGTACTTAAAGTATCTATATAAATTCCTGAGGATGTAATGGAATTGCCATTAAACAAATAAGGCCCTCCATTGCATAAAGTATCAGTGGTGAGGGTTTGAAAAGTAGGATCAATGGTTACGACAACTTGATCCGTTGTGGGACAATTTCCAGGGTTGGACGCTAAAGTAGTAGTAACGGTATAGGTTTGCGTGATGGAAGTGCTTCCAGAATTGGTAATATTTACCGTAGGAGCAGAAACTGTTGTACTATTCAATCCGGTTGCGGGTGACCAAGAATAAATATTGGCAGGGTCATTAACCGTTCCAATGGAAACATTTTCTTGCGTACAGGTGCGCACATCAGGACCTGCATTGGAAATGGCTTGCTCTGTATAAATAATTACATTTTTGATAGAATGCTGATCGGTTGCACCACCAGTACTGGCTGTAAAACCCATATATCCAGGAAAATTAATCGGGAAATTTGCAGTTAAATAAAGGGTATTATTAATAGTAACCGTAACGACACCATTGTTATACTGAATTTTAACATGTTGATAATTACTATTTCTAATAAAGTTCAAACTTCCGGCAACATTATTGACCTTAACAATCCCTGCAATGCATTCATTGTATCCAATACCACTAAAAATTTGTATTTCTGGATTGGCACCACAACCATTATCCCATGTATCCAAAATAACTTTTAATCCATTGGCCGTTCCTGGGATACCTACTCCACCACCACTTACAAATCCAACTGGAGGAACTGCTAAAAAACAAAAAGCCAAACCATCTGCAGCACTTCCACCCCAAATTCGATAATCAAATTCGACTGACCATTTGGAACATATACTTAAATTTAATGGCTGATTGTAAAAAATACCACCACTTTGATTTCCAACTGCATTCGTTAAAATTAATTCGTTTGAAAAGGCATCTACATCTCCTGGAGTATCCCCAACATAAGCGTTACCGTTTAAATTCCAACCCGTTGTAATCATCGTTGGCGAACCTGTGAGTTGCCCGTAAACAAATGTCTGCGCTTTGAAATTTTGCAGCGAACTGATTACCAATAAGATGAGTAAAATATATCTATTCAATTTATACTTTTTTTTAAGATAACGAAATTAACAATTAATAGTTGGTTATTAATAAAAAAATAACTTTGAATGTTAAATACTTAGTGTATTTTTGACACTAATATAGATTAATTATTACATGCTAAATGGCAAAAAAGATAAAACACACTGAAAAATTTGAACCTTTTAACCTCGTTGTATTCGGAGGTGACGGAGATTTAGCGCTTCGAAAAATATATCCAGCATTGTTCCATCGAGAAATGGATGGTCAGTTTCTGACTGATTACAATATCATTGCAATAACTCGTAAGGAGGGACATGAATCAAGTTTTTACACTGATTTAACTAAATTCCTTTTGAGTTCTGCGGAAGAAGGGACTTTACCTTCAGACATTGAAAACTTCAGTAAAAAAATTCAATTAATATCTACCAAAGAAGCTTCTGTTGCAGGATATAAGAATTTAACGGAACGCATCAACGAGCATCCAGATTATCAAAATATTTTTTATTTCTCCACCCCTTCTGCTGCTTTTGGTGCTATTGCTCAAAGTTTAAAGGCCTCAGGGCTTATTCATCCTAACAGCAAAGTAGTTTTAGAAAAACCTCTTGGTTATAGTTTGGAGTCTTCAAAAGCTATTAACAACGAAATAATGCAAGCCTTTGAAGAACATCAAGTATATCGGATTGATCATTATTTAGGCAAAGAAACT
>CANJQZ010000143.1 GCA_947476515.1 Flavobacteriales bacterium | reverse complement strand
TCATTTTTAGCAGCCCCTTTTACGGTATTTACTAAATTAGGAATTAAATCAACTCTTCTTTGGTAAGCAGATTGCACATTATTCCATTTTTCATTTACGGTTTCCTGACGGCTAACGGCTCCGCTGTAGGCATTGTAATACATTAAAAATATGACCAATAATAACCCACCAATGGCAGCAAAAATAATATACGATTTTTTCATTTTTTTAAATTTATTTATTCAATCAAATTTACATACATAATTCAAGGCATCGATTGTTTTTATTGCTTATTTAACAATTTTTATCGCATCGCTTAATCCCCCAAATGCTGATACTCCTTGTGTTTGAATTGGATCCAGTATTCTTTGAATTTTTCCACTGTGGTAAATTGCTTTGTTTTTATGCTTCCAATGCTCATTTTTTGAAGGTTTACGAGCCGTTCTTGTAGTTTTTTGTACAAGGAATAATTGGATTCATTGTCCCAAGATCCACAATGTTCTATTCCTGTAAAAGCATCTCTTTTGTTCGTGTGTAAAAAAGGAAATTGGATGCAATAGTTAACGGATCCTTTTAAATCTAATCCTTCTGTTGTGATTTTCGTGTGGTCGAAATCAAGCGCTAAGTAATCTCCTTTCGTAAAGGCAGCTTTTAAGTATTTACCTAAGGTATCGGCAACACGATTAGAAAGTTGATGTGCAATATCTCCGTCCTGGTTAAATTCTGCACCCTCATAATTGGCAAAGAAGGTATCTTTTGTAATTCGAATGCTGTCGTTTGGGTATTTTACTTGCTTTATTTCTTTTTTAGGCTGGCTTGACTTTTGTTTATTTTTTTTTGCCTGACAAGAATTCAAGCCAATACCAAGTACTGCGATAAATAAAAAATTAATTGTTAATGTTTTTTTCATTTGTTGATAAAATGATTAAATAATAGTCAATTTATTTGATTAAAAACTAATCAAAATGATTAATTTTGTTTCACTCAAAGATAGACAATCCAAAGTATAATTATTTAATTTTTTTTCTAAAATGACATTTTTGCGCGCTATTGTTCATATGGATTTGGATACCTTTTTTGTTTCTTGTGAACGCTTGTTGGACAGTCGTTTAGAGGGGCGACCCATTTTGATTGGTGGAATGAGTGATCGTGGCGTCGTTGCTTCCTGTAGTTATGAGGCAAGGCGTTTTGGGATTCATGCTGCGATGCCTATGAAAATGGCGAGAGATCGTTGTCCTGAAGCGGTTGTTATTAAAGCAAATGCCGCTACTTACAGTAAATATTCAAGAATGGTCACCGAGATTATAGCAGAAGCATCTCCGGTCTATGAAAAGTCATCTATCGATGAGTTCTATATTGATTTTACGGGAATGGACAAGTACTTTGGCACTTTGCGTTACGCTTCAGAATTGAGACAGCGTATTTTGCGTGAAACGGGTTTGCCGATTTCTTTCGGTTTATCGCAGAATAAAACAGTGTCTAAAATTGCTACAGGTGAAGCGAAACCCAACAATCAAATTAAAATAGAAGTAGGTGAGGAGCGTAATTTCTTGGCGCCTTTGTCTGTGCGTAAAATTCCAATGGTAGGGATTAAAACCTATCAAACTTTGTGTAATCTCGGGGTTCGTAAAATACAAACGATTCAAGAAATGCCTGTGGAAATGATGCAAAGTGCTTTGGGTGAAAACGGTGTTTCTATATGGAAAAAAGCACAAGGTCTTGATCTTTCTCCTGTGGAACAATACAATGAACGGAAATCTATTTCAACGGAGCGCACTTTTGAAAATGATACGATTGATGTCTTTAAACTCAAAAGCGTTTTAGTTGCTATGGCGGAGCATTTGGCCTTTCAGTTGCGCAATCAAGATAAAGTGTCTGGTTGTGTCACTATTAAGATACGCTATGCAGATTTTCAAACATATACTTTGCAAAAACAAATTCCCTACACCGCAGCAGATCATGACTTTTTACCCGTTGTCAAAGAATTATTCGAAAAGATTTATCAACGCCGCTTATTGGTGCGCTTAATTGGTTTGCGCTATAGTGCTTTAGTTGCCGGAAATCACCAGTTGCGCCTTTTTGATGATGCTGTTGATTATGCTAGCCTTTACAAGGCATTAGATCATATTCGCTTGCGCTATGGGGAGCGTTCTGTTATGCGTGCTATCGGAATGAATTCTTAAAAAAAATATAATACTACGCGTGAAAACTTATTCGCATTTTAGTTTGAAATATGGTGTCCTTTCTCCTGAAGAATTGGTCGATTGGGCACTTGAAGCAGGGTACGAAAGTGTCTGTTTGACAGACATTAATTCTACTGGAGCTGTAATGGCCTTTGTAAGAGCAGCACAACGCAAAGGAATTAAAGCAATTGTTGGTGCAGAATTGTGCAATGGTAATGTACTTAAAGCGACCGTAATCGCAAAGAATAACAGGGGTTTACATGAGTTGAATGTTTTTATTTCTCAGTACTTACACCGTAATTTACCCTTTCCTGATGAATTGCCGCATTTGGGTTCTTGTATTATTTTTTACCCCTTGACTTTTAAGCGACGCGCATTAAAGGAAAATGAGTTCTTCCAAATCTCGAGTAGTATCTTGCTCAATTGCGCTTGGCAATTTCCTGAGCTTCCTAAAAATAAAATAGTAGCATTGGATCTCATGATTTTTCGGTCTAAACGCGATTTTAATACCCATCGATTATTGCGCGCCATTCATTTAAATTGTCTCTTATCAATGCTTCCAGTAGATCAACAAGCAGCTGAAACAGCACTTTTAATCTCTCGTGAACATTGGGAAGTAGCGTATAGAGATTTTCCTGATTACCTCAATAAAACAAAGGAGTTGTTTGGTCAATGTCAGGTTCATTTTTCCTTTGGAGAGGAAGCTACACCTCAGAATCCAGCAACTTATACAGGATCAAAAACGGAAGATGAACAGCTATTGCGTCAACTTTGTGCAGATGGACTTGCCTATCGATACACAACGATTACAGATGAAATTATAGCCCGCATTGAAAAAGAAATCGAAATTATTAGTCAGAAAGATTTCTTGTCCTATTTTTTAATTACTTGGGATTTTACTTCTTTCGCTCGGTCAAAACAGTTTTTTTATGTCGGAAGAGGTAGTGGTGCCAATAGTATTGTAGCTTATCTACTGCGCATTACAGATGTTGACCCCCTTGAATTAGATTTGTATTTTGAGCGTTTTATCAATCTCTATCGCAAAACACCTCCTGATTTTGATATTGATTTCTCCTGGAAAGATAGGGATGAAGTAATTGATTATATCTTTCAACGCTTTCCTCATGCTACTTGGCTTTGTACTTATTCTACTTTTCAATATCGAGCTACCGTAAGGGCTTTAGGGAAAGTTTTTGGTTTGCCGAAAACAGAAATTGATCAATTAAGCCAGGGTGTTTTTGCGGTCGATCAATTGGATAAAGTCTCTTCCTTAGTGTTGCGTTACACGAAGTACATTCAAGGTTTGCCCTCTCATCTAAGTGTGCATTCTGGAGGTATTGTGATCAGTGAAAAACCGATGACTTGGTTTTCTGCTACTTTCCTGCCACCAAAAGCTTATCCTACCACCCAATTCTCCATGCTTGAGGCAGAAGATGTTGGACTTTTTAAGTTCGATGTGCTCAGTCAAAGAGGATTGGGGAAAATTCGTGAATGTCTAGATGTTATTGCTTATAATCAACCCGATGCTCAGGTGCATGATATTCATGACATTTCTTTTTTGAAGCAAGATATAGCAATTAGAACGCTTCTTCTCGAGACAAAGGTGTTGGGGTGTTTCTATGTCGAATCTCCCGCAATGCGTATGTTATTGACCAAACTTAAGGTTAAAAATTATATTGAACTCGTCGCTGCAAGTTCCATTATTCGTCCCGGAGTGGCTCAGTCTGGAATGATGCGTGAATATATTCTTAGACATAAGGATCCTGAGCGAAGAAAACAAGCACACCCTCTGCTGTTGGAAATAATGCCCGAAACTTATGGTGTTATGGTATATCAAGAAGATGTGATTAAAGTCGCACACTTTTTTGGTGGATTAAGTCTGGGTGAAGCTGATGTTTTACGAAGAGGAATGTCGGGAAAATTTCGTTCAAGAAATGAATTTCAAAGTGTCAGAGATCGTTTTTTTGAAAATTGTGAACAGCAAGGTCATACAGATGAAATCACTCGAACCGTTTGGGCACAGATTGAAAGTTTTGCTGGTTATGCTTTTTCTAAAGGACATTCGGCTTCTTATGCCGTTGAGAGTTATCAAAGTCTGTATCTAAAAGCACATTTTCCTTTAGAATATATGGTGGCAACAATCAATAACTTCGGCGGCTATTATCGGACTGAAATTTATGTACATGAAGCCCGTCGTTTTGGTGCTCTTATTGAACCACCATCTCTAAATGAAGGAGCTCATGCGTGTTTACTCAAAGGCAAGCGTTTGATATTGGGTTTTATGTTAATCGAAGGATTGGAAACAAATATGGTTCAAGATCTTCTCCAAGATCGTTTGGAAAATGGTCCCTTTTTAAATTTTGATGACTTAATGAAACGCCTGAGGATTCCAATCGAACAATTGTCACTTTTGATCCGGATTGGAGCACTTAGGGATTTTGAGGAGGATCGTAAATCATTACTTTGGAAAGCGCACTTCTACCTAAATAAAAATAAAGCTCCGAGAAATGATGTGAGTTTGTTTCCTGAAGCTCCGCCCGTATTTAAGTTGCCCAATTTGCCAGAACAAGTGTTTGAGTCGGCCTTTGAGCAAATTGAATTACTTGGCTTTCCTTTATGCAATCCCTTTGATTTATTAGCGGTAAAGAATCTAGGAAATTTAACAACACAAAATTCGGTCCAATTGATGATGCGTTCTTTAGGATGTATTTTTGAAATAAGTGCATACTTAGTATCCGTCAAACGCTCCAAAACAAGCAAGGGTACACTGATGAATTTTGGCACTTTTATCGATTGCCATGGTGATACTTTAGATACGGTTCATTTTCCGGAAGCAGTCCGAAAATATCCATTTATGGGTAAGGGAATTTACCGAATGAAAGGTCGTGTCACAGAGGAATTTGGATATTATTCTCTCGAGGTAGGACAAATGGAAAAATTGCCCTTTGTGGATGATGTGCGCTATCAAGAGTTGGGAGTATAGTGCGTATTCGTGTGCTATCGATTTCTTTAGCTTGTAGATCGAGAGGTTACTTTATTGAAAATTCTTTTAATGTAGTACCTTTGTCTTATGAAATTCAAGGATTATCCCATTTCTTCATTAATTAAAGGTCAACTTGAAAAGTTAGGTTTTTCAAGACCAACAGATATTCAACACCGCGCAATAAAACATATTCTTGATGGGGAAGATGTCATGGCTGTTGCGCAAACCGGAACTGGTAAAACAGCCGCGTTTGTGATTCCAGTGATTCACCATCTTTTGAATCCAAAAGATTTAAAGAAAAAACAAATTAGATGTTTGGTAATGGTTCCAACGCGTGAATTAGCCAAGCAAATTTCTGAAGTGTTTAAGGAAATTGGTGCAGCCACTAAATTAAAAACACTGGGCCTGTTTGGTGG
>CANJQZ010000142.1 GCA_947476515.1 Flavobacteriales bacterium | reverse complement strand
CCATCAATGGAAATAATTTTATCCCCTGCTTTAATGCCGCCTTTTTGAGCTGGATTTCCCTCATAAGGATCACTAAAATAAGTATCATCACCAATTTTCCGAATCAAGGAACCAATTCCACCATATTGCCCCGTGGTCATTAAGCGATAATCTTCTATGTTTGATTCATGGTAGTAAACAGTATAAGGATCTAATTCTTTAAGCATGGCATCAATGGCAACTTTGGAAAGTTTCCCATTCTGTGGTTCATCAACAAAATATAGGTCTAAATGCTCATAAACTTGATCCATTAATTCAAGGCTCTTGATTACTTCAAAACCATTCGATTGACTGTGTGATTTGAAAAAATTTAAACAAAACACCAAAAGCAAGGCGAACAGGTAAGTTGGTTTATTTTTGTAGGTCATTTTTTATTTTATTTAAGTTCTCAAGTATTTTATTTTCAATTTTTTCTGATGGCAAAACCTCTCTATTAATATATACAAAACAGATAGCCAGTCGTTGCTTTTTCAAAATTAGCATTTCTTCCAAAATACCTTTGTTTTTTCTAAGCCCTTCTCGAATACATCTTTTTACATAATTCCTATCGTGGGCTTTTCTTATAAATTTTTTAGGAACGCTAATCAAGACTTCAAATCCTGGAACTTCATTTAAGTCTTCGAGTAAAATGTAATTAAGAAAAGGAAAGGCATGCGTTTTTTTACCCGTTGCAAATACTTCCTCAATTCTTTTCTTACTTGAAATCCGGTAGGCTTTACCAAATGAAAAATCCATAGTTCAAAGGTAATTAACTTGTCGCCTGATTTTTATCCAAGTCTTTATTATTTTCATTGGCTTGAAAATTTTCTATCGTTGCTTCTAAAGTAAACGCACTTCCTAAACTTGTTATTTTATCGCCTCTCTTTAATTTTTGACCTTCCTGAATGGCTTTGCCATTGAAGTAGGTAATAGAATATCCTCTTTTTAATACCTGCGCTGGATCAAGCGCTTTTACAATGCTACCAAGTGTTACCAAGGCACTTTCTTGTTGGTTCAAATTTTGTTGAAAGGTTAATTTTGTCTTTACTTCCTGCTGTAATAGTTCTAGTTTTGATCTAGAGATAAAGGTAAATACACTCTGCTTCATACTGCTTTTGAAATTCAAAGTCAGAAACTTTTGATTGTTAATAGATTCTTTACTCAAGTGCCCCAAATTTTTTATCATGAAACTTAACTCATGTTTTGACCTATTATTTTGTTGTAGTGCGAGTTGTTGCATTGCTTTTGTAAGCAAAGTAAAGCGGTGCTTGGAGTCTTGTAACAAGTAGGTACTTTGGTTTCCAATGGCTAAACTTAATTTCAAAAGATCATGATCAAATCGCTGGTAATTTTCCAAAATAAATTCAGCAAGTTTTGTTGGTGTTATAGCATGCCGATAGGCAATCATTTCTGCTACAGTTAGATTTGTTGAATGTCCTATACCTGTTAAAACCGGTAATGGAAAAGTAGCAATGGCTTCACATAATTGAAAATTATTATAACAAGATAACCCAACTTCCCCACCACCTCCTCGAATGATAAGAACTGCATCAAAATGATGTTGTATCTTTTTTATTTTTCGAAGCGCTTGTAATATTGAATCCACAGCCACATCTCCTTGTAAATATGCTTGAAATAAATAAGTTTCTATTACATATTTAGCTTTGGCATCCTTGATGATCTCCATAAAATCAGAGAGTCCTTTGCTAGAATCTGCTGAAATTAAAGCTATTCTTTTAGGAATTAATGGAAGTTGTAATTGTTGATTGTTGTTGAGAATGCCTAGCGCATTTAATTTTTTCAATGTTTCATCGCGCTCTTTCTGTAGCTCACCCAAAGAAAATGACGGATCTATGTCGAGAATTTGAAGACTGAGTCCATAGGTGTCATTATAAACCACTCTTACCAATAACAATAGATTTTTCCCTTCATTGAGCGGCTCTTTAACGGTTGCAATAAATTTACGGTTGATTTGTTCAAATTGCGTTTTCCAGATATTTGCATTGATTTGCGCAACTATCTTTCCATCTTCTTTTTGCACCAATTCTGGAAAGGCATGACCGCTCGGATATTTATTTAATTTATGCATCTCTGCTTTTACCCAATAACTTGAATTATAGCGTTCTGAAATGGTCTTTTTGATGGAAGAAACAACTTGTTTTAAAGTAAAGACTTGACGCTCGTTCATATTTTTATTGAAGGTTAAAGTTAAGTAAATCTCCTAAGAATTTGTTGCGCTCACCACCATATTTTCGAATTATTTAGTCCATTCTGAGAAATAATCAAGATTATGCTTATTTTGAATTTGTTACAGCAATTTAAATTCCCTAACTTTGCACTCAATTAATTCTCGAAATGGGTGTAAAAATATTTTCAGGTCGTGCTTCTTTAGATTTAGCAAATCGTGTAGCAATACATTTTGGGCTTCCCTTAGGAGATGTGAATGTTACTGTTTTTAGTGATGGAGAATTTCAACCTTCATTTGAAGAAACAGTGCGTGGACAAGATGTATTTATTGTACAATCTACCATGCCACCGACTGAAAATTTGTTTGAACTATTATTGCTTATTGATGCCGCTAGAAGAGCGTCTGCAAGAAAAATAATTGCAGTAATCCCTTATTTTGGATTTGCCCGTCAAGACAGAAAAGACAAACCTCGTGTAGCGATAGGCGCAAAATTAGTTGCCAATATGTTGGTTGCGGCAGGAGTTGACAGAGTAATGACGATGGATTTACATGCAGATCAAATTCAAGGATTTTTTGAAGTTCCAGTAGATCATTTATATGCATCTACTTTATTTCTTAAAGAAATAAGTAAATTAAATACAGACAATCTTATTATTGCTGCTCCAGATGTTGGAGGTGCAAAACGCGCAAATTCATACGCTAAGAATTTAAATTGTGGTTTGGCCTTGTGTCATAAAAACAGGAAAAAAGCAAATGAAATTGCTGAAATGACAGTAATTGGGGATGTTCAAGGTAAAGATGTTATCATTATAGATGATATGTGTGATACCGCTGGAACATTGACCACTGCAGCCGATTTACTAATCGAAAAAGGAGCTCTTAGTGTGCGTGCTTTTTGTACACATGCTGTTTTGTCTGGCCCTGCTTTTGATCGAATTAACAATTCAAAATTGACGGAGTTAATTGTTACAGATACTATCCCTCTGAAACAAACATCTCCAAAAATAAAGGTGATATCAGTAGCCGATTTATTCGCTGATGTAATTAAAAGACTGGTTAACAATGAGTCAATCAGTTCCCATTTTGTAATCTCTTAAATTAAATAATAAATGAAAACAGCACATTTGAGCGGTTCGCTTAGAACGAACGTAGGGAAAAAGGATGCTAGCCTAATCAGAAATTCAGGCATGGTACCTTGTGTGCTTTACGGACAAGGTGAGCAAACTCACTTCGCAGTAAAGCGAGTAGCAATTGAAAAAATCGTTTTTTCTCCTGAAGTATATCAAGTTGAACTTGATATTGAAGGTAAAAAATCAATTGGAATCATTCGTGAATTACAACAACACCCAACAAAAGATACCATACAACATGTGGATTTCTATGAATTAAATCCTGCAAAACCTGTTAGAGTTAAATTGCCTGTTCGTTTGACAGGTGCTTCTCGTGGAGTTTTAGCCGGTGGTCGTTTAATGCAAGTTTATAGACTTATGTCTTGTGTTGGTCTACCAGGGGCACTTCCAGATGCCATTGTTTTAGATATTGCTCCATTAAAAATTGGTGACTCAATCCGTGTTGGAAGTATTGCTATTCCTGGCGTTGAACTGTTAGATCCTGCTAATGCAGTGGTTGTTTCAGTTAAAATGGCAAGGGGTGCAGTTAAACCAACTGAAACCGATGACGAAGAAGAAGAAGCTTAGTCTTAATATTTTTAAAACCGCCTTTATGGCGGTTTTTTTTTGCCTAAACTTTTAATTTCTGCTTAGCGTGCCGGAAAAGAAACTAATTTTACACCAAAATAAAATCAAGTTATCATGGAAATGAATAAAATTCTCGAGACATTCAATATCAAATCTGTTAACAATGGAGCTTCTTCAGGAAGTGTTTGGATGGAGACTAAAGGAACACCAATTCAAGCGTTTTCTCCTGTAGATGGTAAATTAATAGCTACTGTAAATGCTGCAGAAGCGAGTGATTATGAGCACCTCATCACTACAGCTCAATCAGCATTTAAAGAATGGAGAACAATTCCTGCGCCTAAGCGCGGTGAAATCGTGAGACAATTGGCTGAGCGCATTCGCTTTTATAAAGATCCACTTGGTAAATTGGTTTCTTATGAAATGGGAAAATCCTTGCAAGAAGGTTTAGGTGAAGTTCAAGAAATGATAGATATATGTGATTTTGCTGTTGGTTTGTCTAGACAGTTGTATGGTTTAACCATGCATTCTGAACGACCAGGTCACAGAATGTATGAGCAGTATCATCCATTGGGAATAGTTGGAATCATTTCAGCATTTAATTTTCCGGTAGCGGTTTGGAATTGGAATACTGCCTTAGCATGGGTTTGTGGTGATGTTTGTATCTGGAAACCTTCAGAGAAAACTCCCCTTACTGCCTTAGCTTGTCAATTTATTACCAATGAGGTATTTCGCGAAAATGGTGTCCCAGAAGGAGTTTCATCTCTAGTAATTGGTGATGCTTCCCTTGGAAAATTAATGTCTGAAGACACCCGTGTACCGCTCATCTCAGCTACTGGATCAACACGAATGGGTAAGCTTGTAGGTGCTGCAGTAGGAGCTCGACTTGGTAAATCATTACTAGAATTAGGTGGAAATAATGCCATCATTATTGCTCCAAGTGCAGATTTAAAAATGGTGGTACCAGGAGCAGTATTTGGTGCTGTTGGAACCGCTGGACAGCGTTGTACCTCAACAAGAAGATTAATCATACATGAGAGTATTTATGATAAGGTAAAAGATGCCTTGGTTAAGGCTTATGGTCAATTGAAAATTGGAAATCCTTTGGATGCTAACAATCATGTTGGGCCATTAATCGACACCGATGCTGTAACAAGTTATTTGAAAGCTATTGACCAGGCCATTGCAGACGGAGCTAAGGTTTTAGTTGAAGGAGGAGTACTTTCAGGTGCTGAATATACTTCAGGTTGCTATGTTAAACCTGTAATATTGGAAGCGGAGAATCACCACCCAATGGTTCAACATGAAACCTTTGCACCCATATTATACATCATGAAGTATCACGGTGAATTAACAGAAGCTATTGACATGCAGAATGCTGTCCCTCAAGGATTGTCGTCAGCGATAATGACCAATAATCTAAAAGAAGCGGAAGCGTTCTTAGCAAATTCAGGCTCGGATTGTGGTATTGCTAATGTAAATATTGGAACCTCAGGTGCAGAAATTGGAGGAGCTTTTGGAGGCGAGAAAGAAACGGGTGGAGGTAGAGAATCCGGTTCAGATGCTTGGAAAATATATATGCGCAGACAAACCAATACCATCAATTATTCGGATAGTTTACCTTTAGCTCAAGGTATTAAATTTGATTTATAGAAGTTTTTTCGCCAAGTAAGGAATACATCATTGGTATTCTATACTTAATAT
>CANJQZ010000141.1 GCA_947476515.1 Flavobacteriales bacterium | reverse complement strand
CCTCCTCTTTCATATATATTGGAACCAAAAGTTCTTCTCCAATTGGCATCATGTAAACCATAACCATTGTAAAAAGGCATCCAATAAGAAACAAATGAAGCATATCCTGGTCCACGAAGGGTTTTGTTTTTTTGTTTGTATAAAATCTTATAATTTCCGACAGGAGTAGTGCGACCAAGTTTTTCATTACCCGTAACAATATCGGTCTCAATAATTAAATTTCCATCTTTAAACAACCAAAGTTTTTGTTCCGCTAAACTCACTTCTACAAAATCCTTATAGCCTAATTTTATCCCATTGGGTAAGCCCCTATTGGAAAATATAATTTGTTTACTTGAATTAGATCCTTTTAAAATCAAAGCGGAAAGTTCTTCAATTTCTTTAGAGATATTCATTCTAGGAAATTTGATTTCCTCTAAGGCCTGAGTGGTATCCGTGATGTCAAATTTTTCTAAAATTTCAGTCAAGGAAGGCTCAATTTTCAAAGCGATTTTTTGAAGATATAGTTGCATTAAAAACTTGTCCACTTTCACTTCTAAGGTAGTGTCAAGACTCAACCAAGGTCCATAAATTGTTTTTGTTAAATTAAAGGATTCATTTTCAGCGATTAAGGTGATAGAGCTTTTCAAACAACGATCTAAGGCTTTTTTTGCTGCTTTAATTTCTTCAGAATTACTTTCATACTTAGGTAAAATATATAGTTGCTGCTTGTCTAAATCTAATGTTACCCCTCTACTTTTTATCTGTTTTGTTAAATGTAATCTGATTTTTGAAGTGTCTAATTGATTTCCCGGAAGTGATTCCTTTAGAACAAATTGATTAGATTCATACTTATAGTTGGCATTTTGAGGTGCATTATAAGGAAGGTCAGCAATGAATTTTAAAAATAAAGTCATCGTAGAATCAATATTCGGACTTTGCCAACTTATATCTTTGAAAGACTGATTTTCTGAAGCACTTAAAGCATGAAGTTTAAAAGAAATTCTTTTTGATTTTGGCCGAAGACCCTTGATGTCCAAATTTATTTTCAAATTTTCCCTTCCAGATATTTCAATGGACAATACATTTAATCTTGCCGCTTTAGATTTTAAGCTACTGTTGCTGCTCTCTGAATTACAGGAGGTGAAAATAAATACAGCCGCAAGGAAGAGAAAGGCGCAATTGGTTGCAAAACGACTGTTTTTTTTCATTTTTAAGTCCCGTTAAGATGACAAAATAGTTTAAACCTTAATTGTTTTCTTATAATGCTAAGATACTTAACTATTTGATATTTTGAGCGTTTAGTGAAGAGAATTAGTGAGATGAAACTAACTTGACATAAGGGACATGACAAACAATTGGAGCTGCAAATAAAAAATCCTCCATTTGTGGACCGCAGCAAATATTGTGAACTAAATAATATCTATTGGTGCCTGGAACTTTTTTATTGCTAACCACACCAACATGCCCTCTTGCAATATCCCAGAATACAATATCACCAGGGTGATAGTCTTCTTCCTTATCACTTACCGCAATGGTTTGATTTTGCCTCTTAAAGTAAATGATTAAATTGACGCAACGACGGTGATCAATATTGCGGTCGGCATGATTTAAATGATAAGCACTTAAATGTGATTTAATATCTTCATGCACTAACTTTTGTAAATCGATACCTATTGTTCTTAGTCCACGAATAGGAACATCAACACAAACACCTTTGTTGGCCGGAACATCTCCGTTTGGATAATTTAAAACAAAATAACTAGGGTCATAAGTTACATCTTGTGTGCTTTGCCAAGTTATATGTTTTAAATACTTGGAGCGGATAGTATCCTTTTCCAAGGTATCCTTCAATTCAGCAACAGCAACTAACTGCTTTTCATTTCTATTTGTCTTATCATTTTGATCAGACAAATAGGCACACGAACAAAAAATAAATAAGAATAAAATGTACGCGCTAATTTTAATGCACTTTTTCATAATGAGACTAATTTAATCAATAATGATAAGTCCTACAAGATTATTGTATTTCTCTTGTTCTTGACTAACTTTATACTTTATTTGATCTTATGAAATTGATCTTCCTTTTATTTTCCATTGGCTTTATTTTAAAAGGTATCGCACAAACTATTCCTGCTGACCGAACTGTAAATTGGTCACTTGCAGGTGTTAAAGATTCAAGTACTTCCAACTTTAACATTATCGATGTACAAATTTTAGGGTGTAATAATAATGGGCTTACCCCATGCGATTCGATTTTTAGCGCTATTCAGTCAGCACATCAAGAACCCGCTGTCTTTTACTTTCCTGCTGGAGACTATTTGTTTCATGCATCGATTAATTTGCGCAGTAATTCTATAATTCGTGGCGCAGGAGCAAGTGCAACTCATTTTATAATAGAACATTCTGGTAGTGGAAATGGCTTCGATATTAATGGAACTAATCTTATTTCAGATAGTAGTTCCTTTGCATCCAATGGAACAAAAAATGATGAACAAATCATCGTCTTAAACGGTGCTCTTTTTGCCGCAAACGATTGGATTAGAATAGTACAAGATGATGCTGACCTAGTTACCTCTAGCTGGGCAATTGGTTCTGTGGGTCAAATTGTTAAGATCCTCTCAGTAAATAACAATATACTTCTATTAGCATCACCATTACGGATGGATTATACACTTGCAAGACATCCAAAGATTTACAAAATCAACCCCAAAGAAAATATTGGAATTGAATGTATTTCGATCGATCGCATTGATAATACTGCTCCTGAACAGTCCAGTGTGATTTCTTTTAATAATGCGGTAAATTCATGGGTTAATGGTGTCGAAATCAACAAAACTACCTTCGCACATGTGGAGGCTAATTCTTGTTCAAATCTTTCGGTAAGTCACTGCTACTTTCACGATGCGCATGATTACGGAGATGGAGGAAGAGGATACGGGGTTATGCTTCATTTTACTACCAATGAATGTCTTGTATACAGCAATATTTTTAGTCATTTACGCCATTCGATGATTGTACAAGCAGGTGCCAATGCAAATGTTTTTTGTTATAATTTCTCAAGAGATCCCTATTGGACAGGAAGTATTTTTCTACCTGCAAACTCCGCAGGGGATATGGTATTGCATGGGAATTATCCCTATGCGAATCTATTTGAACAAAATGATGGACAGAATATGGTTATTGATAATTCTCATGGTGCCAATGGTCCCTACAATACTTACTTTCGGAATAGAGGGAGTTTATACGGGATTTTCTTTAGTGACGCCACATCACCCAATCAAAATTTGGTAGGTAACGAAATCACCAATACAAATGCACCTATGAGTGCGGTAAATTATTCTATACAAGGCACTGGTCATTTTCTTTATGGAAATAACAACAAAGGAACCCTTGTGCCATCAGGAACAAATACATTGCCGGACACCTCTTTTTATTTTAATACAAAACCTATTGAAATTCCAATTGCAAATTATTGTTCAATTGGAAGTCCTAATATATTAAATGCTGGAATAATCCCCGCAAGATATTATTATCAGAACAACGATTTCTTCGCAAATGCATGTGGATATAGCTCCGACTTAGCGCTCAATGATTTGACTAATAATAACATAGAAATATTTCCTAATCCCATTCACAAAGGACAGTATTTACGAATAAATGGACTCTTTGAAAGTGCTGAAATGTTGAATGCTTTGGGAGAAAGAATCAACACTTGGAATTCTAATAAGAAAGAGGAGATTTTAATAACAGACCAAGCTCCAGGGATCTATTTTCTTTTGATCAGGAAGAATTCAATTGAAACAGAAATCGCAAAAATTATTATTGAATAATGGCAGCTTAGCTGTTCAACAAGTAAAACATCTTTTAATCTTCTTGATTGGCCTTTTTAGATTTACGATACATATAACTATCATAAATAAAGCGTTTAGCGAATCGAACTTGTTTGTCTGAGTTAATCAACTTTTTAAAAACATTTGCATTCACACCAAAGTATTCATAACAATTTCCATCTGTGAAAGTAATTTCTAACAAAAGTCCTTTGTGTTTAAAATCTGCAATGCCACTTTCATTCACAGTAGCAGTATATTCAGCCAAATTAGCGGCTTTTGTTTCAGGTGCAATACTCACTAAAAAATGATAACCATCTACCACTTGACGGCCTTTTATCGTTGCTTCTTCTCTTAATGGGTCACCTTCTTGAAACTTGTCAGGGTGCCACTGTTTCACCAACTTTCGGTAGGTCAATTTTAGCGCTGCTAGATCGATTTCGTTTTCAATTTCAAAAACTTTTTTGTATTCGTTGATGCGTTTCATATAAAAATATTATCCGGCTAAATTCTCACAGGAGAAGGAGCGCAATTATAAAATAAAAGTAAAAAGAGTTTTCACCCTCTCTCCTACTCTATTTTCTGAACAAGGTTCGAAAATTATTAATTCTAAGCTTGAATTTGGCGCGAAGATAAGGCTAATAAAGATTAATGTAATGAAAATCTACTAAGAAGTAATCAATTGGCAACTTTAGGCACCTTAAATTGCTACCACTTTTTAATGGTGGTGATAAAAAAAGACTGGCTTCCATTAATAAGCCAAAATTGTTCGGGTCTGTATACCTTGAGTGCTCGATAAACGAAGATAATAAAATCCTTTACTGGTATATTTCTGCAATTCAAGCTCATACTTTCCAGGGACTAAAATCTGATCTTGAAAAAATGTATGGGTATTTTTACCTTCTGAATCATATAAAACGAGTGAAATACAACTCGTATCAGTCAGCACTAAACTTGATGAAGTTAAAGAAGCAATTGGATCAATCAATGGTAAACTTAAGCCTTGAACATTAACAGGAGCTATATAATAATTCCGGTAGGGCATAGAAACATCATCCCACTGAGCAAATGCCAAAAAAAGATCGCCATTACTGTAGGCATCACTCGTTGAAGACATTAAAGTTGGATACCAAGTTCTCTGGGGTTTGCCAGGATTCTCTATCAATAAAGAAGTATCCTCCCAATGAACAAGATCGAATGAGTAGGTGTAATAAATTCCTTTCTCATTCCAATCGTGATACACTAAAAACCATGTTTTCAAGGGCTTGAAATAAATTAAACTAGGGTTGCCACCAGTTTTTTTTCCTTTTGAAAAGGAAAGTGAAGATCCTTTCCCCCCAATTCCTGGTTCACAAAATGAATCTTTATATAACTTGAACCAAGTTCCTGGACTTCCAAAAGCATCTAAAGATTGAGCAACACCAATTCCATCGGGACATACATAGTAGGCAAGCCAACGATTATTTAAACTATCTCTTATCACCGAAAAATCACCTGTCCCACCCCACTCTGGAGCATTGGGTTTATTCAACCATGAAGTTAATATTTGTCCATTTTTAACCCAAGTTTTTCCACCATCAAAACTCTCACATTGGGCAGCACTTTTCCAAGCAATTTTTTGTTGATTGTCGTAACCAGGAAATTCATGATCTTCGGCATGATAAAATCCAATCCAATGAGAAGAATCCAAATTAAAAACACTGTACAGCCATGCTCCACCATTATCATAGGAACCTTGCAGGCCTTTGGTTAAGACACATCCCCAAATTGAATCCTGATGCAAAACATCTGATCCGGAAGTAATATAACTATCATAACCTGCCCAAACATG
>CANJQZ010000140.1 GCA_947476515.1 Flavobacteriales bacterium | reverse complement strand
GAGGTACTGTTAAAAGCAATTGGCAAAGAAACTATTGCCATGGCCGGATTTATTTGAAAAGAAGCGATAGGATTTGGATGAACTACTACATTAATGATACTGGTGTCTGAAGTACAACCATTTCCATAGGCATAAGCAAAATAGGTCAAAGAATCAGGGCTTGAACTTGGATTAAATTGAGCAGAAAAAGATCCTTGTCCCGACATATTATCCCCCCAATAATTTACTGTGCCGCCTGACAAACACGAATTTAAAGAAACAATATATGTTTCCCCAGCGCAAATGACAGAATCATAAACAATATCAACATTTGTTGCGGGTATTATTGGGACAGTTGCAAACGGGATACCAACAACACTATTTCCACAGGCATCAACAATAAGTGGTGGTGGAATAGTTAAACTGATAAAATTAGAGTCGCAGTAATTAGGGCAATTTGGAATGTCTAAATCAAAATGATGATTCGTTGATCCCACGCTACAACCCGAATTAATCCCCGTTGTGATGGAGCCAGAACTCCAGGCGTGTGAAAAAGTATAAGGCGCGACGCCATATCTTACATAAGCGGTTGCTGGAACAGTACAAACATTAGAACAAATTGGGGCTTGAGGGACATACCACTCATTTCCATAACTTTCTGGAGTTTTCCCATAAACAATTACTTGAAATGGCCAAAGTGTGGTGAATGGATCATAACGAATATAGGTGAGATTACACCCTGTACCATAGGTTGTTCTTCCGAGGTGAAAACGAACATAAATATTGGTGCTTGAACAAGATTCTGGGTAACAACACATCAAAGGTGACATCATGTTAAAACTATCTAAATATGCTGTCCCCGCTAAAGTTGCGGTAGCACCAGTCACGGTAAAAATTTGAGAACTCCCGCAAGTAGTGCTGAAATACATCGAGCCCTTATTCATCGTTGCTCCAGCAAATGGGTCGGCATAAAAACTTGATGAAACATATAAGCCTGTTACAGTAACGCCTGCGGGGATTGTAACTTGCAAACTATCAATATTATAAGTTGGAGTAAGACAAGAATTCATATATCCCCCTGCCCAAGTAGACATAGGACCATTAAGTAAAGGGTCAATAACCACTGGGTACACCCGCTCCTGCGCATGCAGCCATGAACTTGGGACAGCTGTTTGAATATACCATCCTGTTTCTCTTTCAATAATCCGGTGCGTTCCGGGAACTTGAATTTTACTTTGGTCGTAATATAAGGGTTGAACAATTCTTGCAATATCTTTGCCCACTTCAGAAAGAAAAACAATGTCCCCAAAATTAAATCCATCAATAAACAAGCCGCCGTTTATACCCCTAGTGGTAATGATATCGGCAGCATGACTATTAAATTCATAAGAATAAAAGCTGCCTTTAGGAAGCGATATAGATTCTTCTATGATATAATAATCATCAGTAATTACAGGGGGAACTTGTAGTATATAATTACTTTTAATCGCATTCTCATAAAACTGAATTTCTCTGCTTAAGTTAGCATTATAGTTGATGCTTGCATGATTGCCGTCCATTAATAATACGCCGGAACAACTTTTTTCATTTTCTTTAATTTCCGCTCCCAATACTATATTATTAATTCCAACAGCTCCCGATGGATATAAATAGCAGGGATTTTGTTGTGCAGGAGCAGACCAAATTCCATTAGATCCTAGTGCTAAAACTGAGTTTATTTGCTGCCAGTTTCCTACAGAATCTTTATAATGAATTGGCTTTTTATTGAAAACTGACTTGGTGTCGCCTTTATAATTCTTATAAAATGCGCCTGTTTCTGTTCGTTGTTCGTTGATTTCTCTCCACTGCGTTGTATCCTTTAATAGAAATTCTTTTTCTTTATTTTCAGATAATAAGGGAGCGGAGGCGCCAATTTTTTGAGCGTTAAAAAAGAATGGTGTTGTACCAATAACAAGACAAAACAAAAGTCGAAAGGTGTAATTCATCCAAGTATAATTAACTCGAATTTAATGATTTACACTTAAAATTGAAAGATTTATATTAAAAAAATTAATTACTTTTCATTTCGTATCTCAAGATGCGTAATTTCTCCGCCTGATGTGCCTGTCTCCTTTGAAAAACTGATCAGAATAAAGGCCCCTAAAATTGCTAATCCCACAAATATCTTGGATGCTTTATTCTTTTTCCATGACAAATAAATTGCGACAAGAGAGATCGTTGAGAGAATATAAGCAATAAGCGAAAATGTCTCTGCTACTTCTTCATGTTCGTGCATTAAATGCTCCTTACTTTCATCCAAACGCTCCAAAAAATGTTCTGCATTTCCACCTGTATTCATGGAAATAAATGCTGCTATTCCGGTTAAAACAAATAAAAGCAAGCCAATTCTTTGAACCAAATCTGACTTAAAGATTAAACCTAAGATCACAATAAAAACTCCAATAAAAGGAAGGATAATTGGAAAGTGATTTACGAGTAAATGGGTATGGGCAGCATTAAACATAAGAGTGATTTTAATTTTTATTAAAATTAGGTATAAAAGCAACCTAAACATTAAGAATGAATATTGATAAGGAATTAAAGATGGCGGCTGCATTATTTAATAGGAATGTCTTATTTTTGTGTTCATGGAACGATTTAAAATAAAACACATACTTAGTCCTGAGGGCAAAGCATTGATTGGAGAAAAAATTATTGTAAAAGGATGGGTTCGGGCCTTCCGAAGCAATAGATTTATCCAAGTAAATGACGGATCTTGTCTAGCAAGCATTCAAGCCGTAGTTGACTTTGAAAAATTTCCTGAAGAACAGCTAAAAAATATTACTACCGCCGCATCAGTTTCTTTAATTGGTACGCTCATTGCATCCATTGGAGCAGGACAAAATGTAGAGCTACAAGTAGAGCAAATTGAAATCCTCGGTCTTGCGCATCCCGATGAAGTGCAACAAACCATATTACAACCTAAAAAACACAGCCTAGAATTTCTAAGAGAACAGGCCCATTTAAGATTTAGAACACAGACCTTCAGTGCCGTTTTTCGTATTCGACATGCTGTTGCTTATGCCATTCATCATTATTTTAATGAAAATGGGTTTGTCTATCTTCATACGCCCATTATCACCGGTTCAGATGCTGAAGGGGCGGGAGAAATGTTTAGAGTTAGCACCTTAGATGCTAAAAATCCACCATTAAATGATGCAGGTGAAGTTGACTATAAAGAGGATTTCTTTGGGAAAGCCGTAAACCTTACTGTTTCTGGTCAATTGGAAGCTGAATTAGCAGCGCTTGCGCTAGGTCAAGTATATACTTTTGGTCCTACTTTTCGCGCTGAAAACTCAAATACTTCAAGACATTTAGCAGAATTTTGGATGATTGAACCAGAGGTTGCTTTTAATGATTTAAAGGATAATATGAATTTATCCGAAGAATTTTTAAAGTATATATGCGCCTATGTCTTGGATAAGTGTAGTGAAGATTTAGAGTTTTTAAATCAAAGAGAAGTTCAAGAACAGAGTCAAAAGCCGCAACAGGAAAGAAATGAATTAGGATTGATTGATCGTCTAAAATTTGTAATTGAAAACCCTTTCAAACGCTTGTCTTATTCAGAAGCAATTGAAGTACTTTTAAATTGTAACCACAACAAGAAAAAGAAATTTCAATATCCTATTGAATGGGGGGTGGATTTGCAAAGTGAACATGAACGCTATTTGGTAGAAAAAGAATTTAAATGCCCTGTAATTTTATACGATTATCCTGCGGGCATCAAGGCGTTTTACATGAGACAAAATGACGACCAAAAGACTGTGGCAGCTATGGATGTATTGTTCCCAGGGATTGGAGAAATCGTTGGTGGATCTCAACGCGAAGAGCGTTACGATATCTTACTTGAAAAATGCAAAGCATTTAATATCCCAGAAGAAGATTTGTGGTGGTATATTGAGACCCGAAAATTAGGTACAGTACCCCATGCAGGATTTGGCCTAGGATTTGAGAGGATGATTATGTTTGTTACCGGAATGACTAATATTAGAGATGTAATACCATTTCCAAGAACACCACTAAATGCAGCATTTTAATTATGGCGCTTAAGCAACATCTATCCTTAAAGCTAGAACAGCGACTTTCCCCGCAGCAAATTCAACTTATGAAATTGTTGCAAGTTCCTACCATAGAATTAGATCAACGCATCAAACAAGAAATTGAAGAAAATCCTGCCCTAGAAGAAGGGAGTGAAGATAATGAAGATGAGTTTGAAGATCAAGAGGAGTTCGATGACGATGACAACGATGATGATTTTGATATATCAGACTACATGGATGATGATGTTGCAGATTACAAAACACAAGCAAACAATCAATCTAAAGATGATGAAGAAAGGGTAATTCCACTTTCTGGGGAACAAAGTTTTCAAGAAAAGCTGAGCGAGCAACTTCATCTACTAGATTTGGACGATAGAGAATTTGCAATTGCAGATATATTAATTGGAAATCTTGATGAATCAGGTTATCTAGGAAGGACTTTAGATGCTATTGTTGATGACCTTGCTTTTTCAATGAATGTGATTGCAACAGAAGAAGAAATTGAAGTTATTCTTCACTTAATTCAAGAATTAGATCCTGCTGGAGTAGGAGCAAGAAACCTAAGGGAATGTCTTTTATTACAAATTGAAAGAAGGCAGGATGGATCAGAAATTAGAAAGAAAGCTAAATTAATTTTGCGGGATTTATTTGAGGAATTTACCAAAAAACATTACGATAAAATTGTTAAAAAATTATCTATTGATGAGGTAACTCTTAAGGCTGCTATTGATGAAATTTTAAAATTAAATCCAAAGCCTGGTGGTTCAATGAAAGAATCTGCCAAGAATTTTCAACAAATTATTCCTGACTTTATCATTATTGAAAATGAAGTGGGCCTGTCACTTTCGTTGAACAGTAGGAATGCACCTGAATTAAAAGTTAGCAAAGAATATAAGGATCTTTTACGGAATTATTCAGAGGGGGCAAAGACTTCAAAATCCGATAAACAAGCAGTGGGTTTCGTAAAACAAAAATTAGACAATGCACTTTGGTTTATTGACGCTATAAAGCAAAGACAACAAACCTTGCTTTTCACCATGAATGCTATTATGCATTATCAGGAAGCATTTTTTCTCAGTGGAGATGAAACCAAGTTGAAGCCAATGATATTAAAAGACATTGCAGAAATTGTTGAGATGGATATTTCCACCATTTCTCGTGTTGCAAACAGCAAATATGTACAAACCAACTTTGGTGTATACCCATTAAAGTATTTTTTCTCTGAATCATTATCTACAGATGGTGGAGAAGAAGTTTCTACTAGAGAAGTAAAGCAAATTTTATTAGATGCTATTAGCGGAGAAAATAAAAAAACACCGCTTCCTGATGAGAAATTAATGGCCCTATTGCAACAAAAAGGATATAACATTGCGCGAAGAACTGTTGCAAAATATCGAGAGCAACTCAACCTACCTGTAGCACGATTACGAAAAGAACTATAATTGAGAGCACTTTCCCACCTAATATCATGGGTATTTTTACCCTTATTTATGCCAAGTATTGGTTTAATCATCACTTTATATTATCCATCTAAGGGAATTGATATAAGTTTAATTACACTGTATTTACTGCCTGAAATGGTAAAAACGCAACT
>CANJQZ010000139.1 GCA_947476515.1 Flavobacteriales bacterium | reverse complement strand
TTGGATTTCCCTTTATAGCAGATGTCTTCGTGAAAAAAAACATCATCTCTAAGTCGAATAATAATTTTTTTTCTGTCTTTACTGTACTGATATGTTTTTGCTAAATGCGGCAGTACCGTATCTTTCTTTAGATCTTGAATAAAAAGGGTTTCAAAAATTTGAGAACCTACTCTGTGTGCATAAAGATCTGTTGCATCTAAAGGAAATAGTGATTCAATTGGAGCGGTAGATACAAAATTTAAAGTATCCCCATAATGCACAGGCCCCTTAGCTTCTTTTGACGCTGGTCCGTTCTTAAAAATATAAAAAACAACTAGAAGTAGTGTTATAAAGATCAGACCTATTTTTATATTTTTATGCATCTAAATAATTCAAATTAATACAACTTCATACCAATCCAAATGTAGGTGTTTTCTTTTAATAGTTGTATTGCTCCATTCTAATTATTACTACAAGTACTTACTAAAGTTTAAGATCTTTATTCTAAAATTAATACTAATTTTGTCACTCAATCGGCCCCGTGGCGCAACTGTATAGCGCATCAGATTTCGGCTCTGAGGGTTGGGGGTTAGAATCCCTCCGGGGTCACAAAAAGAACCCAGCACGAAAGTGCTGGGTTTTTCCTTTTAAAGCGGTTAAAGTTTATTTTGAAAAGCAATTTAAAAGGAAAAACCCAAAAACTGCAAAGCAGTTTGGGTTCTATGCTTGGAATGCCCAATGCGCAGGGAACATGCGCAGCATAATCCTGAAGGGGTGACAAAAACAGACTTAGAGCTAGAGGCTAGAGTTAGAGCAAAATACTCCAATTGGTTTTTCTTCGCTTTCATTATGTTTCTCACACTCCATTATGGAAAATGCCCAATGCGTTGGGAACATGCGTAGCATAATTCCTTTTAAAGCGGTTAAAGTTTATTTTGAAAAGCAATTTAAAAGGAAAAACTCGATAACTGCAAAGCAGTTTGGGTTCTATGCTTGGAATGCCCAATGAGATGGTAATTCTGAGGTGGTCACAAAAAAGGGTATCTAATGATACCCTTTTTAGCACCCGGGTTATATTTTGGTACCCGAATTAGTACCCTCATCAATTTTAAAAAACTACCGAACTTCCTCGGAGGTGAATTTTAATTTAATTCATCGACACATTGTTTATACATAGATCTATTTTTATAAAACTCAGTTCACCAAGGTCTTCAAGAAATTTACTATCCACATTTAAATTCCCAATTATTAAATTAAGTTTTCCAGGATAACTTAATATGTCAATTTTTCCAAACGCATATCGATTTTGTTTTCTTTTCGATAATATTCTGAAACTGAAATGTAACCTGGTTTACCGGGTTGGATCCACCAATATTTTGATTCACAGCTTATGGGAATTCTATTTTCTGTAACCTTACCTGCTTTAATTGAAATTACACCAACCATTAAATCGCTTTTCGCTGATTTATCATCTTCTTTTCTATTGGCATCAATATAAATTACATCATAATAATCTTTTTCATTATTTCTAGATGTGAAAGAATAATCAAAAGCTCCAAGAGATTTGATGTAATAACCCAAAGTTGTAGAACCATATATACCCATACCTGATGGAAGTATGATGTTAGTTTTTTTCTTTTCAACCTTTTTAAAATCAACTAAATTCTTTTTTTCATCAAATTCCACAACAATCATGTCACCTAACAACATTTCAAAAGCAGAAGCGTTTGTTGAACCACCCAAAGCGCCTGCTGCAATTTGCATTGCGATTCCTCCAGCACTTACTTGTTTCAAAAATTGCTCACCAATCAAGAAAATATGTCCATTTTTAGATACGATTACATCATGAAAAAACGCATAAAATGGGCGCTCTTTTTTCCCATCTTCATCAGTTAGTGATACAAATTGATCAATATCACCTTTCCAAGCGTAGTTGGTAACACCTAAATCTTCCCCTTCTAATGAAATTTCTTGCATAAATAACCCTTGACTTTTATCTTTAACAATATCATCATTAGGTTTATAGTATTCACCAACAATCGTAATGTTTTTTTTGCTTTCATTTAAGAATGATTTAAGTAATGATCGTAAACCAGTTGCATCATCTCCCATACTTATTTCTGTAATTTTTGATCCATCAGATAAATTAAGTAAAAGCAAATAATTTGACATTTCTCGAGTTGTCATGTTTTTTTTCTTGGTTACAGTTGCTGTTAAATAATTAGCTGAAATATCATTAATTTCTATCATTTCCAACATATCTGAAGATTCATTTGATTGGTAACTCCAAACTTCATTTGCTTCGTTGTCATAAGCTACAATTTCATATCCTACTTTTTTGTTTTTAGTGAAAGTTGAACGAATAAATCCTTTATCTCCATTTGGATAGATGGAAATGTTCTCTGTTGCTGATTGCAAATTCATCGCAACTTTATTCAAATCCCACTTACTAATTTCATCTTTACTTATAGATTTAGAACCTTTCATATCGCCACTTCTATCAAATGTAACAAACTCATAGCCTGTTTTTGAATCATAAAAATGTAACATAAAAACGCTTCCATTATATACCATTTCTAAGAGAATAGAATTTTTTGGTCTTAAAATTTCAAAATTCGATGAAGGATTGTAATTATCATCAAACATTTCAATTTCATAAGCCGTATTATTTTTATCTACTTTCTCCTTGGTAAAGAAAATAAAGTAGCCAACAAGTTTGTTGTTCTCAATAATTTGTCCTGAATGTTTAGCGGTTCTTAAGTTCAATACATTCTCCACACTCGCCTGTTGGGCATTTACTGATAACACGCTCATAAGCAATGCAAACAGCAACATTTTTACATTTTTCATTTATTTATTTTTTGGTTTTACAAAGGTTAGTTTTTTATTTGCGTACAAATATCGCTCAATTTCTTCAAGAATAAAACTATAATTTGAAAGGTAAATCGCTTCTTTGTTTTCTTTCCAAGTCACATCAAGAGTTGGATAGTCTTCACTTTCAGCCAAAAGAATAATTGCTAACATTTCATTTCCTGGCGATTCTAAGGTAGGAATTTCATTTTTGTAAAGCGAAAAAAGATTGTCACAATCTGTTGGCGAGATAGCGTAAGAAAGCGCACAAATACGATCAAAATCTTCAGGAAATTTTGGGTTTTGTAACTGAAGATATTTTCCTGCGATTCGCTTTTTCTTAAGGTAACTCAAGGCTTTGAATGCTAACATCAAATGCTCTTTTGCTTCTTTGTTATCGCTGTGATTTTCTAAAAATTTTAAAGAGTGATAAATAACTTCAGAAAAATTCTTGTTTACCCATGAATTTTGAATCATTTCTATTCCAACTTGCCGATCTATATGCTTATAATTTTCATCATAATTTGGGGCGTATTTTGAAAAAGTGGTGTCTAAATTTAAGAGATTCGCCAATTTATAGAATCGTTCTCTATCATAGGGATGGGTTGCTAAATAAGATAATTTTGATTCATCTTTAGTAAATGTACCCAACGAACTTTCTCGCACATATTCTGTATCCAAAGTTTCTATGGAAGGTATTGATTGAAAATGAAAGTAGGTTTTATAATTTAACGAATCACTCATGTTTTTACTTCTTTTTTCCATGGCATGAAACATCGAAAGCGCATCTATATAATTGAAATGAGCTTCTTTTAAATACATCAATCCAAGCGAGTCAGCTTCAAATTCATGACTTCTGGATTTTTCGCGAGATTCCAAAATACGGGGTAATAGTAAAGCGTTTAGTGCGCTTACTTGACCATAACTAGTCCTTAAAATTCCATCGATTTCTTTTTCAATGTTTTTGTCCGTTTCATTTTTTATCGACTCAACTATCGATTCTTCAACATGATGCAAGGTGTTGTGGGCAATTTCATGACTGATAACTAAGGCAATTTGTGCTTCATTTTTTAAATCATTTAATAATCCTACATGCACAAAAATTAGGTTGTCACCCATCGTGAATGCATTGAAATCATTGGAGCGATACAACACCAAACGGGTATTTTGTGGAATTCCAGGGTTTAGCTTTACAATTCGGTCAAAAATTGAATTGACTTTGATATACAATTCGCCTGTGGCAATAATTGATTTGGAATTCAACATTTTCAATTCAGCTTCAATTTTTTGCTTATGCTTCTTTTTGTAAAGTTCGTTCTGTGAATTGGTCAATTCTTGACTTGATGGAAACTTTAAATTTTGATCTATTAGTTGCTGTTTTATTTCAGCTATTTGAGCATTATTTTCCTCTAAATGCTGTGCATGTAGTTCCAAAAAAGAACAAACAAACACCATTAATAAAACTACTTTTCTCCTACTCAAAAATCAATTTTTAGTAAAAATAGAGATAAAATCCTAAATTTAAATTAGCCTTGATTAAGAAAGTTTGAATTTTAATATATTCCAATTTTAACTAAGTAGGTTCCCTCCAAACCCCTATAAAAGTTAGATTTATCGACCCCTAGGGAGAATAAGAGCGACCCTTCGATAAACTCAGGGCGAGAAGCTTAGCGTTAGAGGCTGGACATACCCTTCGATGAACTCAGGGCGAGGAGGTTAGAGCTGGAGCGAGAGCGTCATTCTCATTATGTTTCTCACACTCCTTCCTGGAATGCCCAATGCGCAGGGGACATGCGCAGCATAATACTGCAATTTAAATAACTAATTTAGATCACTCCTTAACAATCTCATAAACGCCTAATTCTTTTAAATTGACCCAATATATGCCATTCTCAAAAGAACCTATATCAATAATTGAATTTAAAGATGAGATATTACCATTTTTCAATATTCTTCCTTGCCCATCGCTGACTTCAAAATCAGTTCCTATTTTATTAAGTCCAATGATTTTAATAAAATTAAATGTGGGATTCGGATAAATAACAATCGCACTATTATATATTTCATTTAATCCGATGTTGTCAATGGTAATGCAATTGGAGGTGTCGGTCCCACAAGTATTACTTACAATTACTCCATACAGGCCATTAGAAGTAGCCGTATAAATATTTGATACAGCTCCTAGAATATTTGTATTATCAGAACATATAATCCATTGGTAGCTTGCATTCAATTGATCTATTGTTGAGAAATTCACATCATTTGTTACACTGACAAGGGGAGTTATTGGGGAATAATTCATAGTTAAATTCAAGTTAAGCGTTGAATCACACCCTAAAGCATTGGTTAGAGTTTGTATATATGTTCCTGATTGCGTATAATTTTGACCATTTAGAGTATAAAAATCACAAGCTATCTGATTTAAAAAACTAGAGGAACTTTCATTTACAGTAAGATACATTGTATCACTGTTTGAGCATAAATTTGAATCAATTCCCGTTACGGTATAGTTTTGAGTCGCCACGGGCGTGAATGCAGTAGCATTAGTTACACCATTATTCCAAACATAGGAAGTAGCTCCCGATCCTGATAAAGTAACACCAGTTCCCGCACAAACGGTTTGATTAGCACCCGCACTTACGGTTGGCAAGGCATTTACCGTAACCGTTACTTGTGCTGTATTTGTACATCCATTAGCATCCGTTCCTGTTACGGTATAGTTTTGTGTTGCCACTGGTGTGAATGCAGTAGCATTAGTTACACCATTATTCCAAACATAGGAAGTAGCTCCCGATCCTGATAAAGTAACACCAGTTCCCGCACAAACGGTTTGATT
>CANJQZ010000138.1 GCA_947476515.1 Flavobacteriales bacterium | reverse complement strand
TATACTTTTGATTTCAGTGCCACTTAATTGAATTCCAGCAGAAAACTCCTCTTCAAGATGATACTCAAATCGGGCTCTTTTGTTTTTAATATTCAATTGATCAATCGCCATGCTGCGAAGATAAGGAATTCTATTTTGTAAAACTTGGGATAATATTATTTTGAGGAGCTAGGGTGATTTATTTCACCGTTTAAGGGCTTTGGTAATATTAGTTTGTTCTTATTAACGATGTCCCCCTTTCAAAATATGGATCTCTTAAATTTAAGTAAATAATTATTTTATATCTAAATAACATTGCGTTAATCGGCTAGTTATTTCTTTGAAATAATATTGCATTGATTTTATAATGATGCAAATGACCCAAATATTTAAATTACTTTTTCTAACAATTGCAATTACTTTAACTGCTGGTCATTTGTTGGGTCAAAAGGGTTTAGAAGGGATTATTGTAGAGAAATACTACATCTCAACTAAAGAAGATAATGCCCATCCTGAATTGAGCGGCGAATTAACCCCTGGATCAATTACCTATCGGATTTATGTTGATTTAAAACCTGGTTATACCTTTCAAATGGCTTTTGGAGCTCCTAACCATGAACTCTATATTAAGTCAACTAATTTGTTTTACAACCATATAGAATATGGCGCAGAATACCCCAATAGGATTCCATTGCGCACCTATCCAAGAAACACCACTAGATTAGATTCATGGTTGTCTGCCGGTGGTGCAGGGGAAAATCAAATTGGGGTTTTGAAGTCAGAAGATGATACTTTAAATGTTTTCAAAACTACAGGACCATATCTTAAAAATAACTCCAAAAAAATGGGTATGTCTTTAGATGTTGTTGATGGATTAAAAGAACAATACAACCAAACATTCCCAACATTTTATCAAATGGACAGCACTATAAAAGGATTGGGTTCAGCAACCAATACGAATACAATCAGCATTAACAATGGCGCTTGGGCTTCTATGGGTAAAGGGGTACAAGGAGCTGATTCTCTAAGCAATAAAGTATTAATCGCACAACTTACTACCCATGGTGAATTGTCTTACCAATTAAATTTATTGATCGGAACTCCAGAAGGAAAATCTGAGAAGTATGTAGCACATGATCCAGTTGAGGGTGAATTTACTCACCCAGAATTATTTTTGAAATAAACTAAAACCATAAACTATAAATAAAACTTAATACTATGAAAACAAAAAATATTCTTTTCGCTTTATTGAGCAACCTCATCATTTTACCAGCATTTTCACAAACAGGACTTGAAGGAATTGTTGTAGAGAAATATTACATTTCAGACGCAGCTGATTCTATGGACGCAGCTAGCAATGGCGCTGTTTATCCTTTAGGCGTTGGTTCAGTGACCTACCGAGTTTATGCTAATTTACTTCCTGGATATAAAGTAATTCAAATGTTTGGAAATGCAGCACACACTCTAAATATTGCGACCACTACAGCATTTTATAACGATCCTAACTATGGATTTAAGGTGTATCAAGGAACAAGTTTAAACAATACCAAAAAGAATACTACTTTGATTGATTCTTATATCACTATTGGAGGGGTAGCTAATGGTTTAATGGGAGTATTGAAAACAGAAGATACTGATGGAACGATTGGGAATTTACAAAATATCCTTGCCAATACAGATCCATTAATCGGTTTGCCTATCACAGGAACAGGTGCTCAAGATGGTCTTATGCCAGGAACACCAACGCTTCCAAATGTATTAGGGATTACAACTGAGTTAGATATTTTCGATCAGACAGCAGGAAATGATTTTACTACAAACGGTGCAGCAATTGCAGCTTTAGGAGGTGTCGATGGTATAACTACTAGCAACCATGTATTGTTAGGTCAATTCACTACTGATGGAGTTTTTAGTTTTCACTTAAACTTACAATTAGCAACACCTGTAGCCGGTGAAAGTCAAATTTTTGTAGCTGATTCAGCTGCAGCTAATGAATTTTTAGATACTACTTTAAATTATACTTCTGGTGTAATTATAGACAACTCAGGAATTGAAGAAATTCAAAGTAGTGCGTCAATCTTTATGATTTATCCGAATCCAAGTCAAAATACTATTGCTATAAAATCATTAAATAATACTTCAACAGGATCTGAAGTATATGATGTTCAAATAATTGACATGTCTGGAAGAACAGTGATCAGTAAAAGCAATCATGCATTAGTAGACAGCATTAATGTTTTGGGTTTAAAAGAAGGTGTTTATACGCTTAAGCTTATTAATGGAAAGGATACAAGTTCTTTAAGACTTGTTAAATTTTAAAAAATAAAAAATTAGTACCATGCGATTAATTACCTGTTTATTTTTATTATTCTTTACGCTTACTTATTCGTATGCGCAAGGCACCTTAACTGGAAGGGTTACCGATATAAAAGGTGAACTTTTAATTGGGGTGAAATTGGTCGCTGTTGAGGATAAAACGATCATTACAAAAACTGATGTAGAAGGACAATACACTTTAAAGTTCCCTGATTCAAAGCCTTATACGATAAAAGTAATTTTTATTGGTTATGACACCATCAGCGCCCCATTTGAATTTAAAAAATCAGAAGTAATTAATAAAGATTTTACTTTAAACGAATACACTGCAACAAAAAATATTCAAGAGCTCAGCATCATTGGAAAGCAAATAAAAGCCAATGATTATTATATGGAGAAGTTAAAAGTAAATTCTGCTACTACCATAGATTATATTTCTAGTGAAACCATGAAAAGAACCGGTGACCCGAATGCCACAGCAGCTATCGCTAGGGTTTCGGGAGTTTCTACTAATGGCGGATTGATTACAGTAAGAGGTATTGGAGATCGTTATGTCAAAACAACTTTGAATGGTGCACGAATTCCAACTTTGGATCCATTGACGAATAATATTAAGTTAGACATTTTCCCAACAAGTTTAATTGACAATATTGTCATCACCAAATCTGCAAGTCCGGATTTGCCTGGAGATTGGGCAGGTGCCTATATTTCAGTTGAAACTAAAGATTATCCAGACAAACTAACCGTCAATTTAGAATCTCAATTTGGACTAAATGCACAGACAACATTTCAAGATTTTATTACATCTGATAGAAGTGCAACCGATTGGTTAGGATTTGACAAAGGATTGAGAACGAAAGTGGATAATAACTTTATAGAACCGCAGTTGAATCCTACTTCTTATCAAGAAATGGTAGCCCTAGGTTTAGGAATTTATTTCTCATCAATTGGAGTAAATGGATGGATAGATGGAAGTCCAGAATCTAATACTTATATGAAATTAGGATTGGTACAGTTAGGTTTATTATCTCCAGCATCTATAAATGATAATGCCAGTTACCAACAAGCGCTTCAATCGTATAACAATACCTTAAAACAAGATGCTTTTCATAAATTAAATCCAGATGGAACGGATTATAACAATGGTTTCAAAAACAATTGGACAGCCAGTTATCGTAAAGCACCCATCAATTACACTCAAAATTTTAGCATCGGTGATCAAACCACTCTTTTCGGTAAAAAATTAGGGTATTTATTTGGATTTAGATATGGGAATACGGTGCGCTATGACCCGAATGGAATTTCACAAAGATTATTAAATGAAGATGCAGGATTTGATGTCGAATTTAGAGATAGCGCCAAAATCAGTAAAGAAACTAATTCATGGAGTATCTTAATGAATTTAGCTTATAAATTGAATGATAACAACAAACTTACCTTTTTGTACATGCCCAACTTTTATGGATCCAATGATGTTTCTAGATTTTCTAACATGTCTGATAGTACGCAAGGACAAGAATTTAGTATTCGAAATAATATTTTTTATGAGCAGAGAAAGCAGCAAATCATGCAATTCAGCTCGCAACATTATATTCCAAAAATTAAATTAAAAATTGATCTGAATGCCACCTATACTTTAGGAAAAAGTTTGGCTCCAGATTTTAAATTAATTCAATATCAGTATAATATTACAGGTGACTCCACTATTTCATATGAATTTGCAACTAATGCTGGACAAGGAATTAGAAGATTTTATAGATCTCTTGGTGAAAATATTTTTGATTCCCGTATCAATATGGAATTACCTATTGACGCAAGTTCCAAACTTGCTAGAAAATTGAAATTTGGCGGGGCTTTTCAAGAATCTGAAAGAGTTTCTAATCTAGATGAATATTACCTAGCCAAGGGTAATACATTTGTTCCTAACCTTCAAAATGAAGATGTCAATTCCTATTTGAATCCCAATAGAATGACTATGAATAATGGTCAAATTGATTTCTATTATAAACATGCACAATTTCCAAGAAACAATTCTTTTGGAACTGGCCAAATAGCAGCTGTGTTTTTCATGGCTGATTATGAATTTACTAAAAAAATAAGATTGTCAGCAGGGGCAAGAGCAGAATCAACTAATCTATTTACTGATGTTACCGATTATTACAAATTAGGATATACAGAAAATGATAAGAGAAGAGAAAATCTCGGTGGTTTTCCACTAATCAATGCTGCATCCATTAAACAAGTAAATTATTTACCAAGTGCTAGTTTAATTTATAAACTTAAAAACGACACTACAGGGCAAACAAATTTGAGATTTAATGTGAGTCAAACCCTTGCAAGACCTAGCTTCAGAGAATTGTATGATGGGGCAGTATATGATTATGAATTCAGGTCTTTAATTTATGGAAACTCATCATTGAAACCTGTACAAATCACAAATTTTGATTTTAGAGGCGAATCTTATTTTAAAAATGGTGATAATGTTTCTGTAAGTTTATTTTATAAAGACTTTAAAAATCATATCGAGATGGGTTTCCAGGTTGATGGAATTACTTGGGAGAATATTAAGAATTCAAATGTTAAAGGGATTGAAGTAGAATTTAAGAAAAAAGTAGGGAAAACATTTGAATTAAGATCTAATATAACCTTGGTAAAATCAACTTCTGAATTTGTAGTTCGGACTTTAGAAATTGTAGATGGAATAAAAGTATTTACGCCAGTTGACACCATTAATAGACCCATGTTCGGGCAAGCTCCCTACATCATCAATGCAATTGCAAGCTATAAAAATGATAAGATTGGAGTTGTTGCAACATTAAGTTATAACATTCAAGGGCCAAGATTGGTCATTAGTAGTTCCATTAAAGGACTGGCTGACGTTTATGAACTTCAAAGAAATCTAATTGACTTTAAAATATCTAAAAATTTAGGGGATCATTTCGTGACGAATCTAACCGTTCGTGACCTATTAAATGCACCTGTAAGAAGGTCTTATAAATTACCTGATGGTAGTTACCAGATCTATGACCGTTTCCGTTATGGGACTAATTTCACCCTTGGCATAGCCTATAAACTATAACAAATGAAAAAAGCAGTTATTTTTTGCCTTATACATTTATGTGTTTTACTTAATTCTAATACGCTATTCTCTCAAATTGAGAATGTAATTGTGGAGAAATATTATGTAAGTGACGCCAATGATTTTACAGACACCTCTGGAGGAATTGTTCCTATTGGTTCTACAACCTATAGAATTTACATTGACTTAGCACCTGGATCAATCTTGAAAAAAATCTACGGTGATGCCAACCATCCCTTTGAAATTAAAAGTACAGAAGTGTTTTTTAACAATACACTTGACGGACAAACTTACGCGAAAGAATTTT
>CANJQZ010000137.1 GCA_947476515.1 Flavobacteriales bacterium | reverse complement strand
CGAATTTACAGGAATGGCCCATTTAGTATACAATGCAATATCATCTGAAAGATAAAGTCCAGTTAAATCTATAGCATGAGAAGTAGTATTATACAACTCAATCCAGTCGTCATTTTCACCATAATTATCTACCACTGTTTGCAAATTATTAGCCATCAATTCATTAATTACAATCTCTCCCACTTGTGGAAGTGGAATATTCATGACTAAAGCATGAAATTCATGTTCAGCTCTTTGAGGACTAAACAAACCCGCTACCGTATTTTCTGCATAAATGTAATACTCGAAGATAACGCCATCAGCAGTTACTGGAGCTCCAAAAACATGATCCCCTGCGGAGCCATCACCATGAGCGCCATCATCAAACATTTGAACTCTATTGAATTTTAATGGATGACTGGTACGGTAACCCAAAAACACCATAGATTCATTAGAACATGTGGCCGTAATGAAAAAAGTTTCATTAAATGATGGCGTTGGATTACTTGCTGCATAACTTGAAATAGCGGGTGCTACTAAAATATAATTAGCATTCGTATTAAAAAAGGCAACTCTTGAAGTCATTAATGCTTGTATTCCGGGAGTGCTTGACCCAGCTGGACCGCCACCTGCAACAGCTGTTGTTAATGAATTTTGATATTGAGTATAGGTGTAAAATTTAAATGGATCCGCTTGAACATAAGAATCGATCGTAGTACGCATAGCGTTTGCAGTAGTTAAATAATCACCAGAAGTGAAAATCTCTTGTACTATCGTCCGGACATGAGCCATATACATTCGCTTAAACATTGGATTGGCCATTATTTTAACAATCAAAGGATGAATTGTCGAAGTGCTATTAGATAAAGGATCTAATGTGGTAGCGGTATAAGTTCCTGAACCAGTTCCACCAGGGAATCCTGCAAAACTCATATTCAAGTCCCAAACTGTAGTAATGAAACGATCATTCAAATCTCTATATAAATAGTAATTCTGACGAAAAGCACCACTGTAGGAATCTAGATTAACCAAAACATTATTGAATGCTAACATCCAAATGGCCCTATCAACATCTAATTTTGTCTCTATGTTAGTAAAGTCATTGTTGAGTGTAGTGATCATTCCCATCAAATCTGTCCATCCATAAGTTGATTTTAATTCATATCCTGAATAATAGGCAGTTGTATCTGCACTAATATATCTTAAATCAGGGCTACTAGTACTCCCAGGTCCAGCTCCACCAACTGGATTACACTTAAAGAATGAACCCTCATTATCAAAATAATGCGCCGAATTAAAATTATCATCAATAGTCTCTGCATTAGAATAAACCCCTCTTAGTGTTCCATTTATATAAACATTAGCAAAATTTGCTCTAGGACAATCCATGTATTGTTCCAAAATTGCATAAGACAAAACTTCACGAATCATGGATGGATCTTGGTAACCATTTTGCAATTTAATATCGGTGAAGGTTTGATAATCTTGAGAGCCTTTTATGTAATCTAATTGAAGATGTAATGGATTTTTATTATTATTAGGATTATAAGAACTGTTCCCTTTATATTTTACCCCTACACTATCAAATACAACCCCATTAATTCGAACAGAATCTGCAACAACATACACATCAGTTGCAGTAGCAGCATCTAATTGTGCATCCCAATTGGTAAAACCAAAGAAAATTTCAATCTGCTGAACGACAGCTTTGTCGTAAAAATTTTGGGCAGATACAAAGGAAGAAAAACTAAGAGTGAAGAATAGAAAAAAAAGTGCCGATTTCATAAATATTTATTTAAAACTAATTTTAAATATTAGTTGTTTAAAGTTACAGTAACTTGCGATTCGTTAATAATAGATTAACTTATTGGTAAAATTAATTTAATAATAGCGCAAAAGCTAAAAAATTATCCATTAAATCAATAACGCATATTCCACAAGAAGAAATATTTTGGTACTGTTGTTGACAAGACAATTGTGAATAATTGTATTGCAAGCGGAAAATCAATTAGAGAAATAAAAGTATTTTTGAAAAAACAAAACAATGATGCGTCTAACCCTCTCCATAATTATAGGATTAAGTTTCTTTTATTCCTGTGCACAGCAACCAGCAAGTTTATCTTTTGAAGCAGCTGAGCAAATCAATTCATCAATAGAATTCAAGCTTACGGATTATCTTTCCAACAACGAAAGTTTAGATAGGGAAGTAGCCCGCATCTTTGCATCCATGGACGACACCGCTATCGTAGCTCAATTAATTATGCCTGCAGTGGGTAGATTGGGTGAAACAAGAGATTCTATAGATAAATTCATTAGACTTAGACTCATTGGAGGAGTGCTCATGTTAAATGGAACAAAGGATGAGTTCACCACTTGGATTGAGAGTTTTGAAAAAAGCAACAAGCTGATAGGAAACCTTCCATTTTTATATAGTGCAGATGCTGAACCGAGTTTGGTAAATAGAAAAATATTAGGTTCTACAGTAGTAAAAAAAGCCAATGAACTAACAACTATTGAAGAGGTAATTGATGTTGCGACCATTATTTCGAAAGATTTAAATGATATCGGAATTAACTACAACTTCTCTCCTGTTGTTGATATGTCACCAAACAAGACCGTTGGGTATAGGAGTTTTGGGGCAATTCCTGAAAATATAATTCCTTGGTCCAATGCCTTTATTGCAACAACGCAGGAAAAAAACATAATCGCTACAGCAAAACATTTTCCAGGACACGGACTCGTAACAGGCGATACCCATAAATCACTACAAACCATAGATGGAGAAATGAAGGAAGTGAAAAATTATCCAGCATTAATAGAAAAAGGTGTGCTTTCTATTATGGTTGCACATATAGGAGTTCAAAACAATGCAAAGTTTGACACGCAAGGATTACCATCAACTTGTTCTGAAAAAATAGTGACTGCTTTGTTGAGAGATAGCCTTGGGTTTAAAGGATTGATTATCACAGACGCTATGAATATGGGAGGCGTAGTTAGCGTTCCTCAAGCAGCTAGTAAAGCGGTAAGAGCAGGTTGTGATATTGTTTTAATGCCTGTTAATGTTAAAAAGACACACAGCGAACTCTTGAATCTATACAAAACAGATCCATCATTTAGAAAGCAAGTAGATGCCTCTGCAAGAAGAGTAATAAGAATGAAATTGGCTGCTGGACTTATGAATAAAAAAGACTAAGAAAGATACAATTCAATTAATCCTTCAGGGGCTTTAATAATTAATATCTTTTCTTTTCTTTTTACCTCTACTATTAATCCATCAAAAATAGGAACAAGAACTTCGATTCCATCTTTATCAATTTGCAATAAAGGATTTGCCGAATGATCCAAAACTTCGACAAGATCTCCAATAGGACCAAAAGATACATCATGCACTGCGTACCCAACAACCTCATGATCATAAAAAGAAGTATTGCCAAGTTCAGGGAGTACAGTGTCGGGTAGATAAATATTTTTTTTAAGCAGACGCTGAGCGGAACGCTCATCATCGATACCTTTAAACTTGACCATTATAAAACCCTTATTTTTTGGTTTTATATATTCAACTATAAAAGGTGTTAAACAAGCATCGATGTCAAGAACAAAGATTTCCATTTGAAGATAATCCGATGGATCGGTTACATCTAAAAACAAAGAGACCTCACCTTTGAATCCGTGAAGTCTCGCTACTTGTCCAATATATATACAATTTTCTTTTTGCATGCAGCTTATTCAGCAGCAGGAGCTTCATCTGTAGATGGAGCTTCTTCAGTCGCTTCTTCAGTCGCTGGAGCTTCTTCTGCTACCACTTCTTCCGTTGCAGGAGCTTCTTCTGCTACCACTTCTTCCGTTACTGGAGCCTCTTCTGCTACCACTTCTTCCGTTGCAGGAGCTTCTTCTGCTACCACTTCTTCCGTTACTGGAGCCTCTTCCGCTACCACTTCTTCCATCGCTGGAGCTTCTTCCGCAACCGCTTCTTCTGTTGTTGGAGCTTCTTCTGCTACTTCTTCCTCAATAACCGGAGTATTTTTTGCTTCTACAGCCGCTGCTTTTGCAACATTTGCTTCCATTTCCGCTTGCATTTTAGCAGCTTTTTCTTTCGCTGCTGCTTTAGCTAAGCTATCTTTCTTAGTATCTATTTTACCTTCTTTTGATTGCAACCATTCCGCAAATTTTGCTTCAGCTTGCTCAGTAGTCATGGCACCTTTTGTAACACCTTTTAATAGGTGATTCATATGCAAAACTCCTTTGTAGGATAAAATTGCACGGGCTGTATCTGACATTTCAGCTCCTTTTTGAACCCAACTTAATGTTTTCTCAAAGTTAATATCAATCACTGCTGGATTAGCTACTGGATTATAAGTTCCTAATTTTTCGATGAATTTACCATCTCTTTTAGCTCTACTATCCGCTGCAACTAAATGAAAAAATGCTTTTCCTTTTTTACCGTGTCTTTGTAATCTAATTCTTGTTGCCATAATGTTACTTTTTACAATTTGAGGTCCGAAACCTCGGTTTATAATTAATTTTAAGGGTGCAAAGATAGTATATAAATCTTGATTTACAAGTTATTTCCCTTTAATTATCAAGTATTCTTATCTAATTTGAAGGTATATTGAATCATAATGGTTCTTGGCGATTCAATTTTAAGGGGTCGAAGGGAATAACTTCTATTTAATAAATTACTGGCAACCAATGCAAATTTATGCTTCTCGTTTAAATTAAATGACAATCTAGAATCAAAAATCCAATTACCGAAACGATGCGCATAAAAATAATCCATATATCTAATATTTTGTTTATCCCCGCCTGAATTGGCTGTTGTTTCTTCAAAATCCTTAATAATGGCATCCATATTTACCATTTTACTAAAATACTTAGCGCTTAAACCAAAGGCTAACTTTTTGTAAAATGTTGCTTCTGCATCAAACTTCAGATTATGTAAAAATCTATATTTAAGTATTTGACTTTGCGGATCCATTGAAGTAGTGTTATAACTGTATTGTCGATTAATATCATCAACAGCATATACATAATTCGGATTTAAAGTTTTTGGGACAATATAGTTGTATCCTGTCAGAAAATTAAGGTCTACATTTTTTGACACCTTGGCTAATCCAGCAAAAGAAACATCAATACCAACCACTCTTGATTGTCCGGTGTTTAAAAATTTAAAACCAGCAAATGACGCTGGAGCATTAGCAACATCCCAAATCCCAAACATATATTCAATGGTGTTTTGATATTCCTGCCAAAAGAAAGCCGCGTCAAAATAAGCATAAACATCTCCTAATTTAATTCCTTGCTTCACCCCCACCTCTGCATTCCAACTGCTTTCAGGTTTCAAACTTGGATTCGGAAAAACACCAAAATTCCCAACACCCGTTTTTATATAACGCTCTGTAATGGTGGGAAACCTGAAACCCTGTCCAAAAGAAGCCCTAAGAAAAGTAGCTTTCTGAACTTTCCAATTTACACCTGCTCTAAAAATTGGTTTTGTTGCAGTAATAGAATCGTTTAACTGAAAATATTCTAAACGAGCTCCTGCGGATAGATTAATGTTTTTACCTAATTTTTGTTCTATCTGAGTATAGGCCGAAACATTTAGCAATTGATTTTCCGGAGAACCAGAACCGGCATACATACTCGCATATGAATTGGTATTGGTTAAAGTTACTCCGCCAATAAAATCCATTCCTTTAAACCTTTTTACACTTTT
>CANJQZ010000136.1 GCA_947476515.1 Flavobacteriales bacterium | reverse complement strand
TTTTTTAATAACTTGTGTGTAATGGATTATAACTTTTAAAAAGTATTTATAGGAATTCTAATTTCTTTTTATAAACCAAAATGTAATTTACATAGCGTTTAAAAGTTAACTTTTTTTATGTAAGATTTGAACACAGGATATTAACAAATAAGCTATTAACATTTAAGGAAAACTTTTAACAATTACTTTTTAATTTGATTTGTTTATAAACAACAAATATTAATTAATTCAAGGCTTTTGTGCTATCAAACATGTTAGTAAAAACGCTAATTATGTTAATAATGAAATAAGCACTATAAAATGGTTTTTTTTTAACACATATGAACATCCTTAATAGTTATAATAAATTCTTTTAATTAATTAAAAATAAAATATAATCTATTAATAGGCTTGGTGAATAATTGATGGGTTTAGAAATTTATAAAAATGTATCTTTACTTCAAGTTCAATAAAAAGCTTATAAAACATGTTAAAATTATATATTTAGTGAGTACTCCGACTTAGAAGTTTTAAATTTGATTTATGAATACCCTATCCACTTTTGATCGCTTAATTTTACAAATAGATACTTTTATTAAGAAGTATTATGTAAATCAAATGATTAAAGGTTTATTATTGTTCACTGGTGTATTACTCTTTTCCTATTTATTTGCTACGATAACAGAATTCATTGGTAGATTTAATTCTATAATTAGAGCCTTATTATTTTATGGTTTTATAGTGATAAATGTCTTTATTTTAGTTCGATATTTTATTTATCCTTTAAGTAAGTTATTCTCCTTTGGAAAACGCATAAATTACCTACAAGCTAGTGTTATTATTGGTTCTTTTTTTCCTTTAATTTCTGATAGATTAAAAAACACTCTTCAATTAAATGATGCTTTATCTCAACAACAAGGAAATATAGATTTATTAAGCGCTTCTGTTTATCAAAGATCTACAGAGTTAAGTGTAATACCTTTTAGTTCCGCAATTAATATCAATTTAAATAAAAAATATTTAAAATATATACTCCCTTTATTTTTAATTCTTTTAAGTATACTGGTGTTTGCACCTGGTATATTTACTCAAGGAACTACTAGGGTAGTAAACTATGATAAACAGTTTAAATTAATAGCGCCTTTTAGTTGGAATTTAGAAAACACAAATACCACTATTGAGGAAGGTCAAGATGTTGATATTACATTAGTCTTAAAAGGAAATACTTTACCTGAATCGGTTTATTTAATTTGTGAAAATGGAAAATTTCTTTTAGAAAGAAAAGGAAAAAACAGGTTTATAGGAAAAATTAAAAAACCTAAAACTAATTCTTCTTTTCATTTTATTGCAAATGAATATGAAAGTGATCCATATTCCATTAAATTAATTGGAAAATCTATTTTTGGAAAATTAGAAGCTAAATTAATTTATCCTAATTATTTATCCAGAAAAGATGAATTAATTAAAAATGCAGGAGATTTTAGTGTTCCTGAAGGGACGCTTGTTGAATGGAGTGTATTAACAAAAAACACCAAAAAAGTTCTTATTAAATTTAATAATCAATCTCAAGAGTTTTTCACTAAAGGATTTGTATTTAAAAGAAAATTATTCAATAGCACGGATTTAAAAGTTTTATTATTTAATTCATTTAGAACAAAAGTAGATTCTAATTTTTGGCATATTAGTGTAATAAAAGATAGTTATCCAACAATTAATGTGGTAGAAAGAAAAGATTCTATTCAAGATGGATTAAGGTATTTTAATGGTGAAGTGGGTGATGATTATGGATTAAAAGCACTTAATTTTTCTTATGATATAATAAGTGAAAACGGAAATAAATCACATCACAGCATGCAAGTTAATCCAGTATCTGGAACAAGAAATAATTTCAATTTTGCTGTAGATTTTCGTCGTGAAAAATTAAAATTAAATGACAAAATAGAATATTATTTTACAGTGGGAGATAATGACGGTAATGTAGGTGGAAAATTTACAAAAAGTCAAGAGTTTACTTACCAACTACCAAATTTAGAGCAATTAATTAATGAAAGAGCTGATGAACAAGAAAAATCTAAAGAAGATTTGGAAAAATTAATGCAGAAGACTCAAGAGTTTAAAAAGAATGTAGATAAATTAAAAAAAGAATTAATAAACTCAAAATCAAACGATTGGAATAAATTAAATCAAGTAAACCAACTTCAAGAAGATCAAAAAAAGTTACTTGAGTCGTTAGAACAAATTAAAAATGAATTGAATCAAAGTACAGAAGAAAAAAACCAATTATCTGAAATAGACAAAGAAATTTTAGAGAAACAAGATCTAATAGAAAAGCTATTAGAAGAATTAATGGACGATGAATTAAAGAAATTATTAGAGGATTTAGAAAAACTACTTCAAGAAAACAATAAAGAAGAAATAAAAGATAAAATAGAGAAAATAGAAAACTCTTCAGAAGACTTACAAAAGCAATTGGACAGAAGTCTAGAAATGTTAAAAAAACTTCAAGTTAATGAGAAAATTGATGATATTGAAAAAGAATTAAAAGCACTTGCTAAAGAACAAGAAGAGTTGAAAAAAGAAATTAGCACTGATAAAATAGATAAAGAGAAAGCAATTGAGAAGCAAGAAGACATTAATAAAAAGTTCGATGATTTAAAAAAAGAATTGAGCGATCTTGAAAAATTAAATAAAGAATTAAGCCAACCTCTAGACTTAAAAGAAACCGAAACAAGTAAAGAACAAATTTCAAAAGATCTTTTAGAATCTAAGGAAAATTTACAACAAGGTAAAGAAAAGAAATCAAGTGAAAAGCAACAATCTGCAGCAGATGAAATGAAAAAAATGGCTGAACAGTTAGATCAACAACAAAATGAATCCAATCAATCTCAACAAGAAGAAGATATGGATATGTTGCGAAATATTCTAGAAAGTTTAATGACCTTAAGTTTCGATCAAGAATCCTTAATGTCGCGCTTTATAAAATTAAACAATATCGACCCAAGCTATAAATATTTAGGAAGGCTTCAGCGTAAAATTTATGACGACACTCAAATTGTAAAAGATAGTTTGTTGGCTTTAGCGAAGAGGCAGGCGAAAATAGCAAGTTTTATTGACAAAGAACTAGCGGATATTGAGGGTAATCATGAATTAGCAATAAACGCTATTGACGATCATAGAAAAAAGGATTTAGGCGTGAACCAACAATCTTTGATGACCTCTTACAACAACCTAGCTTTACTTTTAAACGAAGCCTTACAACAAATGCAGTCTCAATCCCAGAAAGAAGGTAACGGATCGTGTTCAAAACCAGGTAAAGGCAAATCTAAACCGGGTTCAGCAATGAATCCTGGTGATATGAAACAAATGCTTAAAAAACAATTAGAAAGCCTCCAAAAAGGCCCTAATCCAGGAGGTAATAAAGAAGGTCAACAACCAGGAGCTAAGCCGGGAGAAGGAGGGCAAAACATGTTAGGGTTGGGTAATAAAGAAATTGCTAAAATGGCAGCCGAACAAACTGCTATAAGGCAAAAATTAGAACAATTAAGAAACGAGCTTAATAAAGACGGTAAGGGAAATGGAAACAAATTATCCCCCTTAATAAAAGACCTGGAAGAACAAGAGAAAGACTTGATTAACAAAAGATTTGGTAGTGAAATGATTAATAGACAAAAAGATATATTAACAAGATTGTTGGAAAGCGAAAAAGCTATATTAGAAAGGGGTTTTGAAGAAAAAAGAGAGTCAAAATCAGGAAAAGATGACAATAGTAGTAACAAAATAAGATTTGATGAGTACAACAATGAAAAATTAAAACAAATTGACCTATTAAAGTCTGTTGACCCTAGTTTTAGTAAATATTACAAGGACAAGGCAAATCAATACTTTAATGTGGGTCAATAATAGGCGTAACTACTTATGAAAGAGGAATTTAAAGTAATAGAACAAGTAAAGTTAGCTTCTGATTTTACCTCATTAATCGGAGTTGAAAATATAATTGATACTATCTCATCTACTTTAGAGCTACAAGAAGAGTTCTATGGTAATGTTTTGATAGCGGTAACTGAAGCGGTGAATAATGCTATTGATCATGGAAATAAAAAACATGAATCCAAGTCAGTACACTTAACTGTAGGAACTACAGATAAAACCTTATGTTTTTCTATAGAAGATGAGGGCGAAGGCTTTGATTATAATAATTTACCTGATCCAACCGCACCAGAGAACATTCTTAAAGAGAACGGCAGGGGCGTCTTTCTAATGCAAAATCTAGCCGATGAAATGGAATTTGAAAACGATGGCAAAAAAGTTAACCTTTATTTTAATAGATGATAGAAATAGATTTTATTATTGAAGCGATTCCGAATATTAATTCGGAATTTTTTATTTCAGCGCTACCGAAATTAATTCAATCTGAAAACAAAGAATGTGGCCCAATCAATTTAATTTTTTGTGATGATGACAAGATATTAGAAGTCAATAAAGAATACTTGTCCCATGATTATTATACCGACATTATAACTTTTGACTATTCTTTGAATCAAATAATTTCAGGTGATTTATTTATCTCGATTGACAGAGTAAAAGAAAATGCAAACAGGTATTCAAAAACCTTTGAAAATGAATTAATGCGTGTGGTTTTTCATGGTGTTCTCCATCTGTGTGGCTATAACGATAAGTCTGAAGAAGAAGTCGTGGTAATGCGATCCAAAGAAGATTATTATTTAACCCAGCTTGTTTCATGTGAAACAAAGGGTAATTAGTTTCACGTGAAACAAAGATTTTATGCTTAAGAAATACGATGTTATAGTTGTTGGGGCGGGTCACGCGGGGTGTGAAGCCGCAAACGCCGCTGCGAAATTAGGAAGTAGTGTGTTGTTGGTAACTATGAACATGAACACCATTGCCCAAATGTCGTGTAATCCCGCAATGGGTGGTGTTGCTAAAGGACAAATTGTTCGTGAAATTGACGCTTTAGGCGGGGGTTCTGGATATGTTAGCGATAAAAGCGCAATACAATTCAGAATGTTAAATCTTTCTAAGGGTCCTGCGATGTGGTCTCCTAGGACACAAAACGATCGCATGTTATTTGCTTCCGAGTGGCGATTGTTGTTAGAGAGAAATCCCAATGTGGATTTTTGGCAAGACATGTGTACCGGGCTTTTAATCAAGGACAAAGCCGCAGTTGGAATTAAGACTTCTTTAGGGATTAATATTGAATCAAAGTCTGTTGTGCTTACTAACGGCACTTTTTTAAATGGATTAATTCATTTAGGCGAAAAGCAATTTGGTGGCGGTCGAGCGGCGGAAAGAGCTTCTACCGGAATTACTGAAGAATTAATATCATTAGGTTTTGAGGCTGGACGAATGAAAACAGGCACTCCGCCGCGTGTGGATGGAAGATCTTTAGACTACAGTAAAATGGAAGTACAGGACGGAGACGAAAACCCTTCAAGGTTTAGTTTTGGGCCCACAACACCATTGGAAAATCAACGCCCTTGTTACATCACTTATACCAATCATCAAACCCATGAAGAATTAAAGAAGGGATTTGATCGTTCTCCTATGTTCAATGGAGCAATAAAAAGTACAGGCCCACGCTATTGTCCAAGTATAGAAGATAAAATCAATCGCTTTGCCGATAAAGAACGCCATCAGATATTTGTAGAGCCTGAAGGTTGGGACACTATAGAAATTTATGTGAATGGTTTTAGCACCTCTTTACCT
>CANJQZ010000135.1 GCA_947476515.1 Flavobacteriales bacterium | reverse complement strand
GCTGCAGAGAAAAAGAATTTAACCTCCTCGTCACCAATATAATTATTGCACAAACTGACCTTATCTTTTAATTGATGCTCAGAAATAATAGCGTCATATTTCTCAAAACTTCCATAAACCTCTCCAGCAACAATCAAATGAAAACTATCATCCAAGAGCGAAAACGCTTCCAATAAAAGATCTAAGCCCTTATAATCGCGAATAATTCCAAAAAACAACACTATTTTTTTATCCGCAAAATTCTCTAAATTCAACTTTTTTAAAGCGTCAATTTTGGAACATTTCTCTCCAAAGTGATCGTACACTGGATGCGGTATGTATAGATATTTTGCCTCAGGCAGGTAGGACAATAAATCTAGTTTCACTTTATCAGACATTACGATAAAACCATCATTTCTTTTTAAGAAATAGCGATTGCACCAATGGTCAAAGAATCGCTTTTCATGCGGAATAACATTATCTAATATAGAAATCCTTACCGTTTTTTTGGCTTGCATTCCCAATACAAATCCCAAACTTGGAGCAAAGAAAGTCATCCAATACTTGGTGATCATTAAGTCTGGACTGTTCTTTTTAATCCTTCTTCCTGTTGTCCAATAGGTAAAGGGATTAATACTATCTAACCAAGACTTGGAAGGAATTTCATCCGCTTGATCCTCTGGTCCGACTAATTGCGTTTTGCCTGGAAATAAAATATTAGGATATTGTCTCGTAAAAGTTATTGCCTCTAAGGAATTATCTTTTTCAAGCGCACGATACACCAAAGCATTAAACTGGGCAATTCCGCCGCGAAATGGATAGAAAGTAGATAGAAAAGTTATTTTCATTCCTTAATTAAGTTGACTTAATGCTTCAAGAACAACATCAGAAGTTATATCCAACATGCATGGATGCGCTTCAGAGCATGAATTTCCGAAATAGCAACGACAAGGACTTGGAGGACCAATTAAAACTCCTCTTCCATACAATTCAAATTCATTCGGATTGAAAATGGTATTCATCAGCACCAATTTCTTTTGCAAGGCAGTAGCTATATGCATCATCATGGTAACTTGAGTAACGACCATGGAACAATTATTGGTTATTGCAATAAACTCTTCTAGAGAAAAATTACCCGGATAATAAACACCAGCGGCAAGGGCTAAAGTCTTGTTCTTTTCATCTTCCAAGGCACCGCCCAAAAAAACAGGGAAATATCCTGCTGCTATTAATTTCAAGGCTAAATCTATCCAATGATGATCCGACCACAGACGCGTATTCCATCTAGGTCCACAACCTGTATTGAGTCCAACGATTATCTTATCTTTTGCTAGATCGGTAAAGTTTTGCTTCCATTTACTATCAAATGCACTATTTAAACGGATTTGATAAGGTTCTTTATCAAAAGTAAAGTGACAAATTTCAAAAATTTCTTCGAGGTAACTTTTAGAGTTCTCCTTAGAAATCTGATCAAAAAATCCAGTCATTAATTTATGTTCTGCAGCAGGAGTGCAGGCTGCAATATGATCATCTTCCCAAGTAAACCCATATTTTTCATCAGATGAGATGAGTTGCATTAACAAACATGCTTCCTTATCCTTGTCGAGATTGATAACGATATCAAAGATGCTATTTTGAAGTGCAAAAATAGAAACCGCATCCAAAGCATAAATCGTATCAATAGCATTAGCGGGTAAAATATCCGGACTTAATGTCAACCAAGTAATGTGAGCATTAGCGTGTTCTTGGCGCAACTTGGACAACAAGGGTGTAGTGCGGATAACATCTCCAAGAGCTCCCAATTTAATGATCAGAATACGCTTGTTTATTGGCTGATAACTCGTGCAAGTAGCGCAAATAGCACCATGCTGTTTATTCGGTTTACAAGGAATAGCACCTTGAAAATGCAAACAATCAAATTTCACCTCATTAACATTCATCCTCGGCATGTGTTTTGACAAAAATAATGGATTGACTTCAATTTCAAGAAATTAATTTCCATACCCAATAACTTCCATAAATAATTCCTTTCCTGATTTGATATTCAAAGTATCAAAATTAGCGATATTCAATTCCTTGTAATACTTTCTAACGAGACCAATATTCTGAGCATATACCTCAAATTGTCGCTTGTAAACTACCAGATTTCTTTCGTCCGCTTGTTCCACTTGCGCTAAGTGATCAAAGACAAAAGAACCTATTGAACCACTATAATCGATAGAACTATAGAAGCATGCATTCGCAGCATTGGGATTAAATTGATTGCTATTCCAAGTCATTTGCTTAGAAAAAGGAAAAATTAATTTCACCGTTCTTTGATTTTCCTCGACCAATTCCGCTTTATTATCAGCAATAATTGTCGTCCAAACATCTGTAATACTCCAAGGAGCATTAGCATTTGGTCTTTTGGAGCGAAAGAACCTATTGGCAATGCGACCAGAATTATCATAAAGCGTATCCCCTATTAATGTTTTTAACTGATAGCGCAGCGTATCGTGTTGAATAAGTGCATTTTCATCATGCGTAATTTCAACAACCTCATACAACACATAATTCCCTTTTATTAAACCGAAATAAGTATAAGAGTAACTTAAATTATAAGTTTGGGGAATATCTTTTTTGCAGGAGAGCAAAATCAACATAAAAAAAGAAAATGTTAAAAACTTATTCATTAGGATCAATTCCTTTTTTGGTACAATTTTCCAAATATTTATCTAACGCTTCGCCTGATAATTTTTCTCCTAAATTAAAAAGAATCTTGCTAATTTGAGTACCATCTTGATCATAACTCAAGATCCAACCATGTAATTTTCCTTGCTTATATCTTTCCGAGGAACTCAAAGTGCCATTGGGGTGATACGAAGACCAAATCTCAATTTTTTCTCCACCACTATACTTGCCAGTGAGCATCACCTTTCCATTAGAAAAATACGCAGTGAAAGTACCATCGAGCAAACTATCCTTATAAATGGCTGTATTTAATATCTTAGGAGCATCTTCTTCTTGACCTTCGAGATAATAACTGAGCCTAACACCATTCAGTTTATCATTTAAATAACTTTCTTTAGAAATAATATAACCTTCGGGCGAATAATTTATCCAAACTGCATCTTTCTTCATATCCAAATAATTTCCTTCGGACATTAATTGCTCATTTTCAAAATAAAACCAAGCTGCTGTTTTTTTTGTGTTCTTTTCATGCTGAAGAACCGCTTTTACTTTTCCAGAGGGATAGTAGTAACGAAACTCACCCATCGGTTGATTATTGAGAAATTGACCTTCATATTGCAGTACTTGCGTATTGGGGTAATATTTCTTCCAAACCCCTTGCTTGTTGCCTTTAGCATCTGTTTTATTCACTTGAGAAAACCCAATCAATAGAAAGCAAAAGAGGAAGCATAAATTCAATACATATCGAAGCATAATGCGAAATCTAAAAGTGAATTAAATTGAAAATCTGCTTGTTCCCTTATGACTTCTTCAGAAATAATTAAGCCAGTTTTCATTCCTAAATTTTTTCCAAAAATAATATCTGAATCTGTGTCACCAATCATAATTGATTTAGAAAAATCTATTTCAGGGAAATCTTTTTTTGCTTTCATTGCCATTGCAGCAGCAGGTTTCCTAGTTGAATCTATTTCGTTTTTTAATTCTGGAGCAAAATAAACGCCATCAATTCTTCCACCAACAGTTATGATTTGACTGCACATAAGCTCATGAATTTGGTTCAATTGATCAACACTTATTAATTTTTTACCAATACATTGTTGATTGGTTACAACAACAATCTTACCAAAAACTTTATTTAATATCGCTAGAGCCTCAAGCGCACCTTCATTAAAGACAAATGCTGATTCTTCCAATATATAACCACCAAAAATTCGTTTATTAATCACTCCATCTCGATCTAAGAAAAGAGTCCATTGTTGATCAATAGGTAAAGGCAACATTAACAAGCAATTTTTTGTTGAATGAGGTAATTATTTCTTGAAGAAGAATTTCTACCCATGATTTCAGCTATAAAACCTGTCATAAAAAACTGAACACCAATGATCATGGCAACAAGAGCAAGTAAAAAAGCAGTTCTACTGGCCAATAATTGAGCTGATTTATGGAAAAATAATTTATCGATACCTAGGTACAAAGCGAGTAAAGCACCGATGAAGAACATAAGTGTTCCAAGTGCTCCAAAAAAGTGCATCGGTTTTTTACCAAACTTCCCTAAGAAGGCCACCGTCATTAAATCAAGTGGGCCGTTTAAAAAACGATTGATCCCAAACTTAGTATAGCCAAACTTTCTTGCTTGGTGTTGCACTATCTTTTCGCCAATATTTTTAAAGCCCGCATATTTAGCCAAAGCAGGAATATAACGATGCATATCACCGTACAATTCAATGCTTTTAACCACTGCTAAGCGATATGCTTTTATTCCACAATTAAAATCATGTAAATGAATCCCTGTTATGCGCCTTGCTGCCCAATTGTATAATTTAGTTGGAATTGTTTTGGTTAATGGATCATGGCGTTTTTTCTTCCATCCTGACACCACATCAAATCCCTCTTGGGTTATCATGGCATACAATGCTGGAATTTCCTCCGGAGAATCTTGCAAATCGGCATCCATAGTCAGCACAACAGTTCCACTAACTACTTCAAAACCTTTTTGCAAAGCTGCTGACTTACCATAATTGCGTTGAAATTGAATTGCTTTTATTTCTTTATGTTCAGCCGCTAAAGATTGAATTACTTGCCATGATTTGTCCGTGCTTCCATCATCTACAAGAATTAACTCATAACTTAAGCGCGCTTCAGAAAGCACTTTTTGAATCCACGAAAACAATTCAGGAAGAGATTCTTCCTCATTATAAAGGGGAATTACTATTGAAACATTTAATTCATTTTCTATCATAGAAAGTAAAAATACTATTTATTAAAAGATTAAAGAGACACCACTTAAAAAAAATCCCTTTAAAACTTTAAGATTCGAAGTGTATTACTTCCATTTTTCAGCATAAAAACAGAACCAGAAAAAGCACTTAAATCAAGCGTATAATTATCACTATTAGGAATAACTTTAAGAACTAATACTCCTCGAATATCGAATACAGACAAAACTTCATTAGGTGAAACACCTTGAACAGAAATTAGTCCCGTACTTGGATTTGGATAAGCCATTAAAGGAGATTTTTCAATATTTGGCAATGCACTAACATTATTATTCGTGACAGAGAAATAGTCAAAACTAGCTTCGGTTACATTAAAGTTTGGATCTTCATCAGAAATCCTCACCACAATTTGCATGGAAGAGGTAATGGGCAACAAGCCATTCAATGAAACACTTTTCATTTCCCAAGTAGCCGGAGCACCTTGAGGAGCACCTATTTGATCAATCAGCACCGTGTTTGTTCCATTAGAAGCGTAAATTTTGAGTGTATCATCTACTAGATTCGGACCATAATAACAATAAAATGTGCGGGCAAAATTAAAATATGGATTAGAGTAGCCTGTTAAATCCATTGAAGGAGAACTCAAAACCGTACTTCCTTTATCAACATCATCAAAATCAGGATGAAGATTGGGGTTGTTTCCCGTTACAAAAGCCATAGAACCACAATCAAAAGGCGCATCTTCATTAGGTGCAGATCCACTGTCCGTGGTATTAGGAATTCCCCTTTCCCAAATACCTGTTATGGCATTTCCAGAAACACCCCAAGAAAAATCAAATTCAAAATCATCATAATAACCAGGTTCCAATTGAACATTAATTTGACCTGTTGTTGCATC
>CANJQZ010000134.1 GCA_947476515.1 Flavobacteriales bacterium | reverse complement strand
TACCGGCATAATATGATCTGCTGACAACAAAACCCTTTTACAACTCTTTAAAATTAAGGAGGAATAAGCATTTACTCCAGGATGAAATCCACTTGAATGTTCCGAAATAACCAATGGAATCGACCATTTTCTCTTTAAAGCAAGGCACCAAATTCCTAATGGATATATTACATTTAAATGAATTATGTTGGGTTTGCCATATTTTTTCACAACCAAGTCACAAGCTAAACGAAAAGCCTTTTTTGAATTCCGAATCGATTGCAACTTAACCAATATGGAATTAGCATTGATATTTTTAGGGAAATAGACAATGATTTCTGTGAGATTTCCTTTGGTCTTTTCTGTGATTTCAATGTTATGAATGGAAGGGTCTGGAAAAATAGCCAGTACGATTACTTTATTTTTAAGAGCACTAGCTTCTGCATGCTTTTGTACAAAATTACCCAAGGTAGGATTCGTCCTGTTGGGATACCAGGAGGAAACAAACAAGGAAGTCAAGAGTTCTTTAGACATCTTAAACTAAAATGCGATCGTAGATGACTTTTATTTGTTCTATTGCAAAATCAACCTCTTGAAGCGTTGTATAACGAGAAAATGAAAAGCGAACATTAGGCTTAGTCATATCTGCATCAATCCCTTCCAGAACATGTGAGCCTTTGGCTGCTCCGGATGTACAAGCACTTCCCCCACTTACTGCAACTCCCTTCAAATCAAGCGTGAAAAGTAACATAGCAGATTTATCTGTTTTTGGAAAACAAACATTTAAAACAGTATACAATGATTTGTCTTCTTCAATTTCACCATGAAAGGAAATGTCAGGAAAAATTTCTCTTAGTTCATTAATCATGTGGGTTTTTATCCCCTGGACATGTTTTTGATGCGCTTCGATGTCTAGATTCGCTAAATCTAAGGCTGTCACCAAGCCAACGATTCCGGCTAGATTTTCAGTTCCTCCTCGCATGCCTCTTTCTTGTGATCCACCATGTATAAAAGGTGCGATTTTAGTGTTTTTATTTACATATAAAAATCCTGTTCCTTTTGGACCATGAAATTTATGCGCTGCACAAGTAATAAAATCAATATCTAATGCCGCCAAATCAAATGGATAATGTCCCATGGTCTGAACAGTATCTGAATGAAAATAGGCACCAAATTCGCGACACAATAAACTAACTTCCTTTAATGGAGTTAGGGTAGAAATCTCATTATTGGCATGCATTAAGGTGACCAATGTTTTGATGTCCTTGGTTAAAAGGGTACGCAATTCGTCTAAATTGATATTGCCTTTTTTATCTAATGTTAAATTGATTATTTCAATTGAATTTTTATGACCAATTGCTTCAATCGTATGACCCACCGCATGATGTTCGATAGCAGTTGTGATAATTCTCTTAACTCCTAAATCCTCCACTGCAGCTTGTATTGCCATATTATCAGCTTCTGTACCTCCGGAGGTAAAAATTAGCTCTGATGATTGACAATTGATGTGTTTTGCAATTGATCTTCTTGCGGTTTCTAAAACTGCTTTGGCTTGACGACCATAATAATGAGTTGATGAAGGATTTCCAAAATTATCTTTCAAGGTGGAAACCATTGCTTCTATAACTTCAGGTGCGACAGGAGTAGTGGCAGCATTATCTAAATAAACGCGCATAAAAAATTCTTTTTGCGAAGATACAAATTTGAAGTAAAGAAATCCAATTACACCAAAGTCTTATTTAGCATTGCTTGAGCAAGTAAACTTGGTAGTTGCAATAGAAGTTTTAGCAATTGCTGAAAAACCACCTATTACATCAATGATCGAATTATACCCTCTTGATTTTAAAATGGATGCAGCGATTACACTTCTATATCCTCCTGCACAATGTAGAACGAAAGGATCATTTTTAGGAAATTCTCCCATGAGTTCATTTATAAAATCCAACGGAATACTTTTCGCTCCCTCCATATGTTCCGCTTCAAATTCACCAGGTTTTCTAACATCAATTACCAAAGTTTTCGCATCGATTGTTTTTTCTAATGTTTCAGCTGTAATACGAGAAATAGTATCTACTTCCTTATTTTCTGCAAGCCAGGCATTAAAACCACCTTTCAAAAAACCAATAGTTTTATCATAACCAACTCTTGAAAGTCGTTTAACAGATTCTTCTTCTTGTCCTTCCTCGGTAATTAATATTATTTTTTGTTCAATGTTGGTTATTAAGGCTCCTACCCAAGGTGCAAATTGTCCATCTAAGCCGATTGAAATGCTATTCGGAATAAATCCAGCGGTGAAAACTCCTGATGGACGCGTATCGAGCATTAAAACATCTTCTTCATTTGCTAAAACTTCAAATTCTCTAACAGATAAAGGAGTTAGACCTCTTTTCATTACCTCAGTAATGGATTCATATCCTTGTTTATTCATAGCGACATTCATTCCGAAATATCCAGGAGGAGGTAATAAACCATCGATTACTTCATTAACAAATTCAACTTTATCCATATCTGCACGCAAAGCATAATTCATTGCTTTTTGTTCACCGATAGTACTTACAGTTTCTTTGGACATATTTTTACCACAGGCACTACCCGCTCCATGCGCAGGATAGACCGTTACAGCATCAGGAAGTGTCATTATTTTAGACCGCAAAGAATCATAAAGCAATCCTGCCAATTCTTCCTGCGTCATGGATGCTGCTTTTTGAGCAAGGTCTGGTCGACCAACATCACCTATAAACAAAGTGTCACCAGAAAATAATGCTTCAGGATTTCCTTCTTTGTTGTACAACAAGAAACAAGTACTTTCCATGGTATGACCAGGAGTATGCAGCACTTCAATTTTTAAAGCTCCAAAGTGCAAGAATTCACCGTCTTTTGCACTATGGAAATCAAAACTAGCTGTTGCATTTGGACCATAAACAATTGTTGCTCCGGTTGCTTTAGCTAAATCAATATGTCCACTCACAAAATCAGCATGAAAATGAGTTTCTAAAATATATTTTATTTGAACTCCGTCTCTTTTTGCGCGCTCTAAATAAGGTTCAATTTCTCTTAATGGATCAATAATAACCGCTTCATTATCGGAAACTAAATAGTAAGCACCTTGAGCTAAACATCCTGTATAAATTTGTTCGATTTTCATGATCTGAGTTTTATATTACAAAGTTAAAAAATTAGTGGGGTTTTATCAAAAAGGCAGCTAAAACAATATAAATTGCCATCAATAATACGAAATAACCAAAATACTTTTTCAGTTTAGAGCCTTTGATTTTAGTACCCAAAAGAAGTCCAATAAAAATACCAACAACTGAAGCAGCTGAAACATAAAGTAAAAGTCTCCAGTCTATTTGATCATGTTGTTGAAAAGTACCTAAAAATCCAACGGAAGAATTCAATGCGATAATCAACAAGGAGGTACCCACTGCTTTTTGTATGGGTAAACGCATGAGATTAATCAAAACAGGAATGATAACAAATCCTCCACCCGCGCCGATCAATCCAGCCAACAAACCAACAAGAAGCCCTTGAAGAATTAATTTAACTACAAAAGAAAAGCTATTCGAATTTTTAGATATCGTAATCTCCTTAGGATAATCACTTTTGATCATCTTATAGGCCGCAATAAACATGACGATAGAAAATAAGACCAAGAGATAAATATCTTTTGAAAACGAAAATCCATCCAATGAAAACAATTCATCGGGCAAGAGCGGCATGATATAATTTCTGGTTAAATAAATACTAATGATGGAAGGTATCCCAAAAAGAAAAGCGGCACGATAATCAATATTTCTATGATAAGCAGCTTTTCCAGCGCCTACTGCAGAACTCACTCCAACAATAAATAAGGAATATAGAATGGCCAATTCTGTTGGAACATGAAATATATATACCAATATTGGTAAGGTCAAAATAGAGCCTCCACTACCAATCAAACCTAGCGTTAAACCAATAAAAAGCGCAGCAATGATTCCTAATACAAATGCCATTGATAGTATTTTCAACAAAGGTGACTATAATTTGAGGATTAAGTGTAAGGTAAGTTACACAGATGGGAATCTTAATATTTTCTTTTGACTTGCATCACAGGCTCATCTCAACTACGCTCGATGAGCTGTAAGTGGATCGAGCGGAGTCGAGAGACACGATGAAATCGAGAGATACTTTCAAAGAGTTTTAAGCTATTTCATGGGATTGGTTGAATAATGTTGTACTTTCGCACTTTAAATACAGTTCTTTCGATTAAAAAGTTGTCCCAGGAATTGTAGATCACTTAAACAATTCGAATGAATTTTGAACAACTTGGGGTCATTCCCACGATTTTAACCGCAATCGAAAAACAAGGTTACACGCAAGCAACTCCTATCCAAGAAAAATCTATACCTATTGTCTTAAATCGCAGCGACTTAATTGGTTGTGCGCAAACAGGAACAGGTAAAACAGCTGCTTTTTCGATTCCTATTTTACAATTATTGTACGAAAGTCCTGAAAGAAAAAAACACGGAAAAATTCGTTCCTTGATTGTTACGCCAACGAGAGAATTAGCTATACAAATTGGAGAAAGTATTAAATTATACGGTCAAGGACTAAACATCCGTCATGCCGTAATTTTTGGTGGTGTATCACAACACAATCAAGTCAATCAATTAAAATCTCATGTAGATATTCTTATTGCTACACCCGGACGCTTATTAGACCTTATTCAACAAGGATTTGTGAAATTGAGCGATCTTGAAATCTTTGTTTTAGACGAAGCAGACAGAATGTTGGACATGGGTTTTATTCATGATATCAAAAAAATCATCAAATTACTTCCACAGAAAAGACAAAATTTATTTTTCTCTGCCACCATGCCGAAAGAAATTATTGGTCTAGCGAATACGATCTTAACGGATCCTAAAATGGTAGAGGTTACTCCAATTGCATCTACCTCAGACTTGGTAGAACAGCATCTTTATTACATTGAGGCAGATGAGAAGAAAAGTCTCTTGATTAAAATGGTGAAAGATCAGCCAAATGCAAGGGTTTTGGTATTCACCAGAACGAAACATGGCGCTGATAAAGTGGTGAAATTACTTCAAAAAGTACAGGTGAAAGCCGCTGCAATACATGGAAATAAATCTCAAAATGCAAGACAGAATGCACTGAGAGACTTTAAAGATCATTCGATTCAAGTATTGGTTGCAACAGACATTGCTGCACGCGGTATCGATATCGATGATTTGGAAATGGTATTGAATTATGAGGTTCCTAATATTCCTGAAACATATGTGCATCGCATTGGAAGAACAGGACGAGCAGGAGTTAAAGGAGTTGCAGTGTCTTTTTGTGATCAATCAGAAAGAGCTTACATTAAGTTAATTCAACGACTTACCAAAAAAGACCTCATCGTAAAAAAGTCTTAAGCTAAAACTTTTTGTGTTTGATTTTGTTTAGGATTTATGGTATTTAGTTCCTTTGATAAGTCAGATTTTGTAAATTTCGAGAAACGATATAATGCACTATTTTTTAACTCCTTGTCAGGAATAAAGAATGTGTGTCTTATTGGCACAAGAGATAAAGAAGGTCTGAGCAATCTTGCAATTTTCAATTCTCTTATTCATGTTGGATCAAATCCTCCGCTGCTGGGTTTTATGATTCGTCCAGACCTTGCTGATCGCCATACTTTGCAAAACATTTTAAGCACAAATGATTATACGATTAATCTTTTGGTAAAAGGTATGGAGGGTAAAGCGCACCAAACCTCTGCGCGCTATCCAAAAAATATTTCGGAGTTTGATGCCTGTGGATTAACCGAAACCTATTTGGACAACTGTAAGGCACC
>CANJQZ010000133.1 GCA_947476515.1 Flavobacteriales bacterium | reverse complement strand
GTTTTATCCAAACAATCCAAGTGGACAACAAGCGGCATATGGAATTACAAATAATGCTTCCTTTTGGTACAATGGATTTTCACCTTGTGTAGACCATACCTATGCCAATGGGATTGGGAAAATGATGGTAGTTGATGGAGCAACGAGTGGGACCAATCCATTTTGGGAACAAAACATTCAAGTAGAACCGAATAAAAATTACAACTTTCACTATTTCGCTCAATCCTTGACAACTTCAAATCCAGGACATGTTCATGTAGCATTTAATGGAATCACCCAAGGAATTGATACTTTGAGTAGTACAACATGCGATTGGATTTCTTACAACTACTCCTGGTTTTCAGGTAGTGATTCCATTCTAAAAATTCAACTGACCGACCTTAATTTTTCAAGTATCGGAAATGATTTTGCAATAGATGATCTTCATTTGAGTACCTTATATTCATGCACCAACCATACACAAGTCATCATTTCAACTGAAAATCTAGATTTAGGATTAAATTATCCTGTAAATATCTGTAAAAACAGTGCGACAGTTGGTGTCCAATTAAATCCAATGTATCCACTGAATGGAACTTTCAATGTTGTCCCAGCAGGATTAAATGTTAATCCAATAAACGGTACCATTAATCCAAATAATGCAGGAATAGGAACCTATACTATTGTATATACTACTCAAGTGTGCAATCAAATCCAATACGATAGCAGTACGGTTACCATTAGGCCCTTGCCTACTCTTCTGCAACTTAGTGGAGGTGCTTATAACTGTAGCAATCAAAATTTTGAGCCTGTTTCTGTAAGTGCTAATGGAGGATTAAATTGGTCCGTATATTATACTTTAAATGGTCAAAATCAATCCTTACTCAACCAAAATACAATGCCTTTGAATCTTGGAAATACTCCAGGAGACTATATACTAGATTCGATTAGTGATGCTTATTGTTCAGTGGCTGTTAGTGGAGCAATAAACCTAGACTCTTTGAGTATCCCTCTAGTACCGGAGTTTTCAGGGGACAGCGTTTATTGTGAAGATGATCAAATTGGATTGATTACTATCACAAATCCAAATGCAAACGCGACGATCACTTGGTATATTGACACCAGTTTAAGCACTCCGTTTGGAACAGGTATTGAATTTTATCCAGGAAATGATGTCACTACTGTATATTTTGCAACACAAACAGTTAACGGATGTGAGGGAAATGCAGGAACTATTACCATACAAATTTTACCTTGTAGTTTTGTGATACCAAGTGCCTTTACTCCGGACAATGATGGGCAAAATGATGTTTGGGATATCATTGGAATTGATGCTAAATATCCTGAAAATGAAGTGCAAGTATATAACCGATGGGGAGAAATTCTTTACACTTCAACAAAGGGGAATTATAGCGATAGCAAATGGGATGGAACCTATAAAAAAGTACTCCTCCCTGTCGGATCCTATTATTATATAATTAATTTCTCTGAAGATGGGAGTATAAAACCAATTAATGGAACTGTTTCAATAATCAAGAAAAAATGAAATTAGGACTTATAATTTCTTTATTTATATTTTGGCTATCGACTTTTAGTTGGACGCAACAAATGCCCCAATACACACAATTTTCACAGAATAAATCTTTATTTAACCCAGCTGCAATGGCCTTGAACCAGCAGCAAGCTGTAAGTTTGGCGAGTAGATGGCAAATGCTTGGATTTGGACTTGAACCAAAAACCGTAAGTCTATATGGACAAATGAAATATCAAAAAAAGATTAAGGTCATCTTTAATCCTGCGAGTAGAATTGGTGAAGAGATCGTAGCGATAAGCAAAAAACAAAAAATTAAACTAAATCATTATTTTGGAGGTCAATTAGTTTCAGATAATTATGGTGCCTTTAAAAGCACTTCATTTGATGGGAACTATGCCTTATCCGTTCCTATAAATACTAAATGGAAAGCAAGTTTAGGCTTGAAAATAGGTATCGCTAATAATTCATTTAATGCTAATCAGGCGACAGTATTAAACAATTCAAATCCTTTACTCCCCTATAATGGAGGAGATATAACCTATGATGAGTTTACCTCAGGAAAGTTGAATAAATTATCTCTTTCTAGTGGAGCAGGATTCACACTGAGTAATAAAGAGTTCTATATCTCTATGGCGGCACTTAACTTAAATAAAAATAAATTTAGTTTAGTAAAGTCACCTATAGATTTTGATCAACGCATTCATTTAAATTTAATGACCGGTTATAACTTCAAAATTGCAAATGGATTTGATCTCCAAACGGCCGTACTAATAAAAAAAATGTATCCTGCTATGCTCTCTGTTGAAGGAAGTGCTATTGCTACTATTAATTACATTTTTTGGGCAGGGATAAATTATAGACATGCGTCATCACTTGGATTTTGTGCTGGGATGGAAATAACAGATGAATTGAAAATTGGATATTCACTTGATTTTTCAACCACTCGCATTAATAAATTCAGTAATGGCGGACACGAAATAATGATGAGTTATGCATTCTAAAATAATACTCATTTGTTTAATTTATTTACTTGGCCAAACACTCCAAGCGCAAATTTATGACTTTACGACACCTTTAAGAATCTTAGGGGGGGTGAATAGTTCGGCAGAAGAAACCAATGCAGTATTGAGTAAAGATGGTCAAACTATTTATTTTGTAAGGACCTTAGAATCAAAAAACTTAGGTGGAATTTACGATCAAGACATTTGGAGCAGTGAATGGATAAAAGAAGAATGGTCTTCTCCTAAAAACCTTATTGCTTTAAATAATAAATTGAATAATGCTGTTGTTGCGGCTCATCAAGACAGCAGCGGTAAAAATTTATTCCTGCTCAGTAGTTATGAAACAGAGAGAGATAATACTAAAGGAATTGCACAAAGTAAAGTCAACAAAGAAGGAATTAGCGCACCCATTAAAATAAAAATGCCTGATTTAGATATTGATGGAAAATATGTTTCCTACTTTTTATCCGATGATGAAAAAATTCTAATCATTTCCTATGAAGGCTCTGATTCTGAAGGAGAGGAAGATTTATATGTAAGTATTTTAAACGATTCAGAATGGTCTAGCCCTGAACATATGGGAAGTGTACTCAATTCAGACGGCTTTGAAATCTCCCCTTTTCTTTGTCCCAGCAACGATACTCTATTCTTTTCAAGTAATGGATTTAAAGGAGAAGGAGATGCAGATATTTTTTATAGCATTAGAAAAAACCGATGGAATAATTGGAGCAAGCCTATCAATTTAGGGAAGAAAATAAATTCATCAAAATTTGATGCTTACTTCAGTAAACGCGGCAGTAAGGTTTTATGGGCAAGCAATAGAGATGGAAAAGATTGTGATATTTACACTTCCTGTACTATTTCACCTCCTAAACTAGCAATAGAAACACAAGTAGTTCATGTTAGTACTTTTCAAGGCTATGATGGCAGCGCTGAAATAATAATTAAGGGTGGCGTTCCACCCTTCAAATACACTTGGTCCAATGGAGCAACTGTTAAAGATTTGGCAAATTTGAGAAAAGGAAACTACACAATAGTTGTGATTGATGCTGTTGGACAGAAAAAGACGGCTCAAATTGATATTAAGGAACCTGAATTAACAGAAACAAAAACCATACATTTTCCTGCGGTTCAATTTGAATTTAACAAATGGTCTTTTATCAATGATTCTAATGTAAATTCATTTGATTCTCTAAAATTTGTCGCTAAGTTATTGCAAGATTATCCCAATATTCAAATTGAATTAATTTCACATACCGACTCCCGAGGGGACGCAGAAATGAATCAAGCATTATCAGAAAATAGAGCTCGAGCATGTTATCGATATTTGATTGAGGAACTTGGAATTGACCCTCGAAGGATAATTCCTGTGGGTAAAGGAGAAACTGAACCTGCACTTTGGTGGGACAAGTCAAAGCAAGCAAGGTTTACACTGAATGAAGACTATATCAACCAGTATAAATCTGAAGAATTGATCTATGAACAATTACATCAAATTAACAGAAGAACTGAAGGTAAAATATTACGCCTTGACTTTGATGCGAATACTTTTCCTGAAGCACCGAAAGAATATTTGCAATATATTACAATCCCAAAATAAGAATGAGTTTAATTAGTTTAATTTTTGAATTAGGAGTTTTATTTGCCTGTTATGGATTTATTTGGTTTTTTATCAACCTAGCGCTAAGGTTATTATCAATTGGAACAGAAACGCCTTCTTGGATAAGTTATATCATTCAAACGCTCCGTTATTTATTCTTAGTGAATTTAGTGCTCTTATTCATTGTAGATCAGAAAGAAATTAATTTAGCGAAATTGATTCCTGCCTTGCTCATTTTGGTATTTTATTTCATTGGTAAATTTCAGCAGAAATCAGAAAAATCAATGCGTATTAAAATATTTGGTCGGACGGATAATTTTCATCCAAAAACTGAAATTATAAGTATTTCAATAGCGCTTCTTGTTTTCGTTGGATTAATTTTCTATCCAGATTTTGCAAGAAATAACATTGCCATGTGGTTTCATGACACCATCGTCAATCTTAGAAAAATGACTCTTTTAGGATTCTTCTTTGATTTATTCGGATTCTTTTTCCTCCTTCAAGTATTCTTTAAAATGATCAACAGCTTGAATGCTATTATTATGGGAAAGCCTTTGTTTAAAATTAATAGTAAGGTCAAAGTAGAGAAAAATGACTTTGATGATTTTGAAGAAATTGAATAAAAGTCTTAACCAAAAAAAAGGGCCGAAGCCCTTTTAAATCTATTTTTTTTTATTATTTAATTGACTGATTACTTCTTTAAAACAACATCTTTTTGTCATGATTTTAACTAAAAATACATGCCAAAAAGGGATCTATTTTATGTCTTTTCACTGGATTTAATCCAGCTATTGGCATTCAACCCCTTTTAGGGTTGAAAAATTATTTAATTAAATGTTTAGTTCGACCATTAACAGTCAACAAATAAGATCCAGATTTCAAGTCAGCGGTATTTAAACTAAATTGACTTACCTGATTCAGATGAGTATTAACGATTACTGCTCCATGCAAATCTGTCAATACAATATTATAATCTCCTGTTTTAATAAAATTAATGTTAAGGAAATCATTGATAGGATTAACAACTGAATAAGTTTCTTGCGCTGTCTCATCAATTCCTTCTATGTAATACAAAATTGCATCATTAATGTGCAGGGTATTGTGATTGGTTGATTTTGACCCACAATACACTATCAATGTTGCTGAAAAGACACCTTGAAAAGTACTCGTTATGGTATAGTTGATCGGATAAACCATCATAACAACACCATTAGTATCAATTATCGTCCAATCTAAAGTTACCGTTGAAGCACTTGTACTAGTGTAAGAGGAAATGTATGCAGAATCAACAGCATCATAATCCAGAGTACAGTTCAAAAGATAGACAGTCTGTAATGAATCAATAACTACCATTCCTGGAAATGGATTATTATTAAAGATTAAGACTGAATCCTGCGGAAGTGTAAAGGATACATTTGCAGTAGAAGTTCCTGTACATCCATTGGCATCTACCACGGTGCAAGAATAAGAACCCACACAAAGGTTTCCAAGATTCCACATGATAGAACCGTTGCTCCATAGATATGTGTATGGGGCGCTTCCACCTGTTGCTGTAACAGTAGCTGATCCGTCACATGCTAAAGCAGCAGACACATTTGTACTTCCACATGTAACAACAAAACCACTACATGGATTTGGAGCACCACCTTGAATAACAAAAGTTAATGTACTTGTAACACCTGTGCTATTTGAAAATGTTAC
>CANJQZ010000132.1 GCA_947476515.1 Flavobacteriales bacterium | reverse complement strand
TGAGGTTCTTGAGGCCTTAAGATTACTTTTTTCTCCACTTTTCTCCTATTCAATTGCAGTGGAGCTTTATAATATCCCTGTGCAAATTCACCAGAAATAGTGGTATCCGCCAAAAGACCTTTATAACTTAAGCCAAGTTTAGATATTATTAATTCTAAATTTCCATTTTCATAGCTTACTTTATCGGCTTTAATTCCATATGCCTTTTGATCAGGACTATCTAGACTACCCGAAAAAGTATTTCCTACTTTTTCAATATGAAAAATCAAACTTAGTTGTTGCCCTCCAATTGACAATATCCCGTTCCATTCTCCTACGATGTTTTCTTGTGTATTTGCTTTATTAAAAACAAATAGAAACATTAATAGTAAAGTGTAAATCTGTTTCATTATTCTAAAAATAGTTTCTTTAATTCAGTAGCTTCAGAAGCTTTCATTTTACCGGCAATAATTAAACTAAGTTGCTTTCTTCTTAAAGCACCTTCAAAGCGTTGAATTTCTTCTTCCGTTTCAGGCACCAATTCAGGTACTTGGATAGGACCTCCATTTTGATCAACCGCGACAAAAGTGTAAATAGCCTCATTGCATTTCTCTCTTTCTCCAGTAACTGGATCCTCAACAAATACATCGACAAATATCTCCATGGAGGAGGAAAAAGATCGAGATACTTTTGCTTCTAGAGTTACTATGGAGGCAACTTTTATGGGTTTTTGAAAGGAAACATTATTAACACTAGCAGTTACTACCACTCGTTTGCAATGTCTATGAGCAGCAACACTTGAGATGACATCCATCCACGCCAAAAGTTGTCCACCAAATAAATTACCTAATGTATTCGTATCATTTGGTAATACTACAATTGTTGTAATTGATAATGTTTCTGAAGCAAGTCTTTTTTTCATAGTGTAAAGTTAATCTTAATCATTAAAATGAAACATCTCTTTTATAGATACTTTTTTATCTCCAAAAATTAATTAACTTTAAGGCACTTAAAAATAAAATTAATTTTTTTTATCTCCATATACTATGAATAAAATCTTATTTTCTATACTCGCTGTCGCTCAATTATTTGCTTTTAATGCGCAGAAAACAAACACTTTTGATCCTACTAATGCTAGAGAGGGCGAACAGGTTGAGTATTGTATTACCCACAAAAAAATGAATCAAATTTTAAGTAATCCTGCTAATGTATTAATAAAAGGACAGGATGATGCTGAAACCATATTGAATCAAAAAAAACCAATTGAAAAAGGTACTATTTATAAAATTCCGGTGGTGTTCCATGTATTACACATAAATGGAGTAGAGAATATTTCAGATGAACAAATCTATGATGCTTTGGCAATTCTAAATCGTGATTATAGAAGATTAAATTTGGATGCGGCAAATGTACATGTTGATTTTCAAGGTATGCCGACAGATGTTGAAGTAGAATTTGTGCTTGCAACTAAAGCTCCCAATGGTGCCTGTTTTAAAGGAATTACAAGAACCATGAATACATTGAGTTATGTTGGTGCTGATGGAAACGCACAAGTGACGGCAATTCAAAATGGGAATGATGTTTATCAAGGAAATTGGCCAGGAAATAAATATTTAAATATTTTTATTTGTGGCGAAATTGGAGGCGCAGCAGGATATACAACAAATCCAGGTGGCTGGTCTGCCAATCAAATGACCAATGGAATTTGGGTACTTCATGATTATGTTGGCTCAATCGGTACCAGTTCGGTTGGTACTTCTAGAACACTTACCCACGAGGTTGGACATTGGTTAAACTTAAGTCACACATGGGGAGGCAATAACAACCCTGGCAACACTACAAGCTGCTCAACAGATGATGGTGTAAATGATACACCAGATTGTATAGGTGTAACGGCTTGTCTATTGAATTCGAATACTTGTAGCAATGACAATGCTTACTGGGGAGGAGTAGACAAAAGAGATAATGTTGAAAATTACATGGATTATTCTTATTGTTCTAAAATGTTCACTGCAGGTCAAGTAGCGCGCATGAGAACAGCTCTTTTATCAAATAATACGGGTAGAGCTAATTTATGGACAAGTGCTAATTTAAGTGCGACGGGTGCAACAGGCGTGATGACTTTGTGTGCTGCTGATTTTACCGCTAACAAAACAACTGTATGCCTGGGGGAGCAGGTTCAATTTGCTGATGATTCTTACAATGCTGTAACGGGTTTGTCATGGAGTTTTCCAAATGGCACCCCATCTACTTCTACTATTGCAAATCCTATAGTGAGTTATGCTCAACCAGGTCTTTATTCTGTTACACTTACCGCTACAGATGGAACAACAAATGATACGGAATTAAAAACAAATTTCATCCGTGTTCTCCCAGCTCCTTCAGTGTTACCCTTTTGGGAAGGATTTGAGTCTTATACCTCATTGGCTAATTTGACCAATTGGGAAGTGACAAATATTAATAATAACAATGCCTTTACCATCGAATCTACTACAGCTCATTCAGGTACAAAATGTGCTAAATTGGTAAACTTTGGTCAAGCACCTTCTAATATCGACGAATTAATTTCAGCTCCAATTGATTTAAGTGTTATTCCATCTACAGGAATTGTGACCTTAAGCTTTAGATATGCTTACAGAAAGAAAACAACAGCTGATTATGAATACTTAAAAGTATTTATCACAGCAGATTGTGGCGATAATTGGGTACAAAGAAAAACTTTGGGTGGATCTCAATTGTCAAGCACTGCCGTATCAACATCGTGGGCACCAAGCTCTATTACTGATTGGGTTACCGTACACATGACCAATGTTACTAATGCTTATTTCACAAGTAATTTCAGAATGAAATTTAAGTTCGAAGGTGAAGGTGGAAATAATTTTTATCTAGATGACATAAACTTGTATTCAGGAGCACCATCAGATGTTGTTGTACTTGCTTCTGGTGCCGGATTAGAAGAAGAATTAAATGGTATTGATTTCATAGAACTTTTCCCAAATCCTGCAGATGATGAGGTTAATTTGAAATTTACTTCAGCTAATCAAAAAGATGTTGTCTTTGAAATCGTTGATTTAACAGGAAAGTCTATTCAAAAACATTTAGTGAAAGCTGCACAAGGAAATAACCTAGTTATGTTTGACACAAAAAATATGGCTGCAGGCTCTTATTTTGTTAAGTTCAAAACTGAAGGCAAAATTCAAACACTTCAATTTGTTATTAAGTAGAAGCATCTAAAGCCTTTCTTACGATTAAGGCTTTTGCTGGACCTATACATTTTTCTAAAGCCATTAATTCCGCAGAATTAATGGCTTTTATTGTTTTAAATTCTTGGAAGAGCTGAGACATTGTTTTTTCTCCTATGCCAGGAATGTCCAATAAACTTGATTGTATAGCATTTTTACTTCTTAAGTCTCGATGATGCGTGATCCCAAAACGATGCGCTTCATTTCTAATATGTTGAATGACTTTCAAGCTTTCGGATTTCTTATCAATATATAAAGGATAGGAGTCCCCTGGAAAAAATATTTCCTCTAATTTTTTAGCAATTCCAACTACTGCAAATGCACCTCTCAATCCTAATGCATCTATGGATTCCATTGCGGCACTTAATTGACCTTTCCCGCCATCAATTACTACGAGTTGAGGAAAGGGTAGTTTTTCTTCTTTCAAGCGTTTATAGCGCCTGAAAACTATTTCTTTCATGGAGGCAAAGTCATCTGGTCCATCTACGGTTTTAATTAGAAAATGCCGATATTCTTTTTTGAAGGGTTTCGCATCTTTAAAAACCACACATGCAGCTACTGCATTAGTTCCTTGAAAATTAGAATTATCAAAACATTCAATATAATGCGGCAATTCGGTCAAATGGAAGTCCTTTTTTATTTGTTCTAAAATCCTTTGCGTATGTCTTTCTGGAGCAACGAGACTTTCTTTTTTTCTTTGATCTAAACGGAAATAATTTGCGTTTTTAACGGATAATTCTAGTAATTTAAACTTGTCACCCTTTTGAGGGACATGACACTCAAAGGATTTAAAATCAATGTTCAATGGATGCGAAGTCAGTACTTCTTTGTTCTGACTTTGATATCGTTCTCTTAATTCCGGTAAAGTAAATGCCAGGACATCAGCTGCGTTCTCTTCTAGTTTCTTGATAATTTCAGAAGAATATCCATGAATTATGGCCCCTTCAGATACCACTAGATAATTAATGAAAAAAGATCGCTCATCCTCAATCAGTGAAATCACATCTAAATCTAATACATGATTAGAAACCACCATGGATTTTGATTTATATTGCAAAAGTTGCTCATAGATTTCTTTATACTCCTGAGCTTTCTCAAATGCAAGTTCTTTTGAACTCTCTTGCATTTTATGCTTTAATTCTTGAAGAAGCGCATTCGTTTTCCCTTTCAATAATAAGGTGATTTGATGAATGGAATCTAAATAGTTTTCTTCAGATTGATACCCAACACAGGGACCTTTACATTTCCCAATATGATAATCTAAGCATACTTTAAACTTATTTTCTTGGATGTTCTTTGGTTTCAAATCAAAGTTGCAAGAGCGCAAAGGATAAGTTTCTTTAATTAATTTTAAAAGGGTATTCATCATTTTGACATTGGCGTAGGGACCGAAATACTGGGTGCCATCATTTTCTTTTTTTCGCGTGCTGATTACCCTTGGGAATGCTTCGTTTTTTATTCCGATCCATGGAAATGTCTTGTCGTCTTTTAAAAGAATATTGTATTTTGGCCGGTATTGTTTAATGAGATTATTCTCTAATAACAAGGCGTCAAGCTCTGTATCGACTACTAAATACTCTATTTTTGTGATCTGTTTAACTAAAACTGCAGTCTTATTATTTTCGAATGTTTTTTGAAAATAGGAGTGGACTCTTTTTTTTAGATTCTTAGCTTTTCCTACATAAATAATCTTTCCTTCCTTTGAAAAGTACTTATAGATTCCTGGTTTCTCAGGTATTGATTTTATATAGGTTATTAGGTCTTTCAATCTTTAAATAATCTGGTGAAATTAGGCAAAAAAAAACCGATCACGAAGGATCGGTTTTTAATATATAATCTAAATTAATTTTTTATAATGCGTTTTGTAATAATTCCTGATGGACTGTAAATCACTACTTGATAAACACCAGCAGCAAATTCACCCATTTCAATTACTTGTGAGTTGTTGTTCTTCACCTCAAATCGCTTCAAAACTTGACCAGTAATACTCGTTAATTCCATTCGTTGAATAGTACTTGAAGCAGCTCCAAAATTAAGGGTGATATTATCTTGAGTTGGATTAGGATATAAAGTAACTTGATCTAACAAGTTTTCCTCTAATCCAGAACTTGCTACAATATTAACTTTGTAATCTTCCACTTCTCCAAAGGTACTTTGGTCACATGGTATGATTGCGCCATCTACAGAATAGGAAATTCGAACGCGCATGTTAACACTTCCCGTTACCGCAGTTGTTGGAACTGTAAAATTAAATACATTACTCCATCCAGCCGCGACGATCACATAAGCAATTCTTTCGCCAGCATCAACAAAATCCATATCATTGTTGTAATCTATCCAAACTGCAATCTCATCATCCGTGTATGCTTGCGCCGTTTGCCCTACAATTCCAGGTAAAACAGTAATAGTATAGGCGGCACCTTTTGATAGGTTGGTACTTAAAGTTGTGTAATTTGCATAACCTCCAACGGAACATGCTGAAGTATTGTTAATGGTATTTAAAGTTACTGTGTTGATGTATTCGTCGCAGGTTGCAGAAGAACCAGCACAAGGACCTGTTTGTTGAACTACAGTAATATAATTTGTTTTTATTTCACTGTCGCTTCCTAAGGAATTTGTTGCCACTAAGGTCACAGTATATT
>CANJQZ010000131.1 GCA_947476515.1 Flavobacteriales bacterium | reverse complement strand
TCTCTTTTATATTGAGGAGCACCTCCACCAAGTACCAATGATTCTGCAGGAACATCTCCAACCAGTTGATCGTGCATGTAATAGCGAATACGACCAGAATCAGTTACTTTTCCAATCTCAGCAGCATGTAAATCCCATTTATCAAAAATAGCTTTAACAGTTTCTTCTTCTCCTTTTCTTACCACAACAAGCATACGCTCTTGCGATTCAGACAAAAGTATTTCATACGGAAGCATGTTTTGTTGTCTTGTTGGAACCAAATCAAGATTTATTTCCATTCCAACATTTCCAGCAGCAGACATCTCACATGTAGAACAAGTAATTCCCGCTGCACCCATATCTTGCATCCCAACAATGGCATTAGTAGTAGCCAATTCCATTGTTGCCTCTAGTAATAATTTTTCCATAAATGGATCCCCTACTTGAACTGAAGGTAAGTCATTAGCAGAATCTTCTGTAATATCTTTCGATGCAAATGCTGCACCTGCAATACCATCTTTTCCAGTGGCAGAACCCACTATGAATACAGGATTCCCAGGACCTTTAGCAGTAGCCGAAATTATTTTCTTGGTATCAATAATACCTGCTGAAAACGCATTTACTAGGGGATTGGTATTGTATGATTCATCAAAGAAAACTTCACCTCCAACAATTGGAATACCAAAAGCATTTCCATAATCACCAATTCCTTTAACCACTCCTTTCACCAACCACTTGGTTCTAGCCTCTTGGATATTTCCAAAACGCAAAGAATTCAATTGAGCAATTGGTCTAGCACCCATGGTAAAAATATCGCGATTGATTCCCCCTACTCCAGTTGCAGCACCTTGATAAGGTTCTAAAGCACTAGGATGATTATGAGATTCGATTTTGAATACACATCCTAAACCACCACCAATATCAACCAAACCAGCGTTCTCTTCCCCTGCTTTAATTAACATGTGTGGTCCATCCTTGGGTAATGTCTTTAACCAAAGGATTGAATTTTTATAAGAACAGTGTTCAGACCACATCACAGAATAAATCGCAGTCTCTGTAAAATTTGGTGTTCGACCAAGAATTTCTTTAATCATTTCAAACTCATCGGCCCGAAGACCTAATTCAATTGCTTGTTCAAGCGTAGCCTCAATGTGCAAGGTGTTTTCCATATCTAATTTTTGCATTACAAAAGTAGCGATTATATTATGAAAACAACGAGAAATCACAATGATTAACAAGCATTTTTCAACACTTAATAAACCAGGAAATAATATTATCAGATCCTAGGAAGAAAAATTGCAGGTAATAAAAATTAAATGAACGGCAAATTGATCAATTTTCATTAATTTTGATCTCTAAAATTGAATGTATGAATTATGATATCATTGTTGTAGGAAGTGGCCCTGGAGGTTATGTTACCGCTATACGCGCCTCACAATTAGGACTTAAAACAGCTATTGTAGAACGAGAATCTCTCGGAGGTATTTGCTTAAATTGGGGGTGTATTCCAACAAAAGCATTACTTAAAAGTGCCAATGTTTTTGAATATTTAAATCATGCATCTGATTATGGCATCACTGTAAAAGATGCTAAAGCAGATTTTGGAGCCATGGTCAAGAGAAGTCGTGATGTTGCCAATGGCATGAGCACCGGCATTCAATTTTTAATGAAAAAGAATAAAATTGATGTACTAAAAGGAAGCGGTAAAATTGCTGCTGGAAAATCAGTAATTGTAACCGATGAATCAGGTATTGCTACTACTTATACTGCTGGAAAAGCCGTTGTAATTGCAACAGGATCGCGCTCTCGTGAATTACCCAATCTTCCACAAGATGGACAAAAAATAATTGGTTATAGACAAGCAATGACCTTAGCAACGCAACCTAAAAGATTGGTAATTGTAGGTTCAGGTGCTATTGGAGTTGAATTTGCCTATTTCTATAATGCTATTGGAACAGAAGTTACCATTGTTGAATACCTTCCAAACATTGTTCCAGTTGAGGATGAAGATATATCTAAACAATTGGAAAAATCATTCAAAAAAGCTGGTGTAAAAATCATGACAAATGCTTCTGTTGAAAGTGTAGATACATCTGGTAAAGATTGTATTGTTTCTATTAAAACAGAAAAAGGTGAAGAGAAAATTTCATGTGATGTAGTGCTTTCGGCCGTTGGAATTCAAGCAAATATTGAAGGAATAGGTTTAGAAGAAATTGGAATTGTCGTTGACAAAGGCCGCATCTTAGTAGATGAATACTACCAAACTAATATGCCTGGATATTATGCCATTGGCGATATTGTTCCCGGTCCCGCATTGGCACATGTTGCTTCTGCAGAAGGAATTATTTGTGTTGAAAAAATCGCTGGACATGATCCTGCACCATTAGATTATGGAAATATACCAGGATGTACTTATTGTTCACCTGAAGTTGCCTCTGTGGGCATGACTGAGAAAGCAGCGAAAGCCGCTGGAATCGATATTAAAATTGGTAAGTTTCCTTTTTCCGCATCTGGAAAAGCAAGTGCTGCTGGTGCAAAAGATGGATTTGTTAAATTAATTTTTGATGCCAAATATGGCGAATTATTAGGCGGGCATATGATTGGTGCCAATGTTACGGAAATGGTTGCTGAATTGGTTGCGGTTCGTAAATTGGAAACAACAGGACATGAATTAATAAAAACAGTTCATCCTCATCCAACCATGTCAGAAGCAATAATGGAAGCCGCTGCTGCAGCATATGGAGAAGTAATACATTTGTAAGTTTCTATAATTAATATAAAAAAGGTAATTTAGGGAACTTAATTACCTTTTTTTATGCGAGTAACTTTTTTATTGGCGCTTTTTATTTTGTTTTTCACACAAAATTCAAAGGCACAAATTGTAATCAATGAAGCTTGTAATAAAAATTACACCAATTCACTTGATGAGGATGGCGATGCATCCGATTGGTTGGAACTTTATAATGCTGGAGCTAGTCCTGTTAACTTATCAGGTTTTGGACTCAGTGACAATACTTTGATTCCTCAAAAATGGATTTTTAATGCCCTGACACTAAATCCTGGTGATTTTAAATTAATTTATTGCAGTGGAAAAAATCGCATTGAAACAGCTCCTTTTGATCCAGCGGTTTATGTTTCTAGTTACACTCCTTTTTCGGGATGGAATACGCATAATTTTACGAGTCCTTATAATTGGGATGGAGTAAGTAATCTTGTTATCAATATATGCGCATACAACAATTCTGGATACACAGAGAATTCTATTTTTAAGCAAACAGCCACAAGTTATGCTTCCACTTCTTTTGCAGTAAATGATGGAAATGAATCTTCTTGTTCTAAATCACAGGGTGGTTTATTTTATCAGCGACCTAACTTAAAAATAAATGGCGTCACCTTAGATTTTGGGACTATCCAAAATTCTTCGACGGACTATCCAGCTCCTTATGGCAATTGGTATTGGTGCTCTAGACATCAAATAATGATAAGAGCGAGTGAATTAATAACAGCTGGAATTACTGCCGGACCAATCAACTCTTTGGGATTTGAAGTTGTTTCTAGTATTGGTGAGTTTTATAACTATATCGATATTGCAATAACCTCAACTTCTCAAACAGAACTTAGTGCCAATTTCATTCCAGTACAAGGATATTCTTACCATACCAATTTTAAAATTTCCTCCGGGGGTGAACAGGTATTTTTAAATGACCCTATTGGCAACAACATTAGTTTTCTAAATGTCAATTCACCCCAATTAGACATCTCAGTTGGCCGCCAACCAGATGGTGCTGCCAATAGTCTTTGGTTAACGCCCAGCCCTAGCGCGAGCAACAATTTAGTCGCTTCTTTTACAGATACCTTGATCCGTCCCATTATTACAAAACCTGCAGGAATTTATCAAAGTGTATTTTACACTAAGGCTCTTAATCCAAATGACACGACCACCAGTAAATTAGTTTATACCATTGATGGAAGCACCCCTACCATTAATTCACCTTTATTCACAGACTCTGCCTTAGTTTTTCAATCCAGTTCACTCCGATATCAAATTTTTCCAAAAACAAATAATGGTTATTTACCGAGTCAAGAAAAGATAACCTCTTATGTGTTTAATATAGCGCATTCTACTCCTATATTATTGGTGACTACGGATTTGAATAATTTGTATGGAGCGCAAGGTATTTTTGATAACTACAATTCTGATTGGATAAAAGCAGCACATGTCACTTGGCTTTCCAAAGAACCAGAGCACCCTCAACTTTTCACAACCAATACATCCATGCGTATGGATGGAGGTGCAGGAGGAAGTAGATCACAACCTCAACATTCTTTTAGATTATCATTTGATCATTCTGCTTTAGGAGAAAGTACCATTCATGAACCATTGATTCCTCGAATTCCCTCAAGAAATAAATACAGTGATGTCTATTTAAGAAATGGAAGTAATCAATTCTTGAATTTCCCACAAAAAGATGCTTGTCAAACCTATCTGATGAGTAAGGGCACCAAAAATTATTATTCCAATATGGTGCCGGTAAGTGTCTACATTAATGGTCAATATTTTGGACTTTATGAATTAAGAGAAAAATTTAATGTCGAATATTTTGATGAAAGAGAACAAGTTATTGATGATTCAGTTGAAATTCTTTCTCTAAGTTATTATTATGGTGGCGTTTTGCGCGCGCTACAAGGAGATGTGAATCATTTTTATACTTCCTATAGTTTATTTGACGCCCTTGATCCAAGTCTTACTAATTACTATGAATTGGCTGATCAATATTTTGATTTAGCACATTATACCGATTATATCATCTCAGAATCTTGGATGGGAAATGTGGATTGGCCCGGAAATAATATAAAAATTTACCGCTCCAATAAATCAAATTACCGTTGGCGATTTGGATTAATCGACTTAGAATTATCAATGGGACCAAATGGTTGGACTAGTTGTACTGACAATCATATTCGTTATATGTTGGATCAAAGTACGGGCAATCCATTCATTAATATTTGGCTGCAGAGTATTCAAAATACAAAATATAAAAACTACTTCATCAATCGATTTGCAGATCAAATGAATACGAGTTATCTCATTGATACCCTATTGACTACTGAAAATATTTTCTATAATGAAATGGTAGTAGAAATGCCAAAAGAGTATGCTAGATGGGGAGATCCAAATAATGTAGCTGGTCAAATGTCAAACTTTATCAATAACCATTTGATTTTTCAGCAGCAATTAGCCTGTCGGACAGATGAAGTGCGAGAAGATTTATTGAATGAGTTTCAATTAACCAAAAAAATCCAAGTAAAAATGGATGTGTGGCCAGAAGCTAGTGGACGCATTCATTTAAATACTATTGAGCCTCAACAATATCCATGGGAGGGAACTTATTTTGATGGTGTACCCATTCAATTGACTGCGATAGCGGATTCAGGATATAGTTTTTTAAAATGGCTTCCAAATAGTTTTATTGTCGATACCTTAAATCCAACTTTTGAAACAAATGTTTCCCTTGATACAACACTATTTACAGCCATTTTCAAATTAATTCCATCACCTCCAGATGGCCCAAATATTCACTTTAATTTATATCCATCACCAAGTTCAGGAGAAATAACGATTGCTCATGACAACCTAACGCTTGCTAAAAATTGTACGATACAAATATTTGATCTTAATGGCAGAAAGATTTATGATGGAGCATTTGATCCCCTTTCTAAAAAGACAACTTTGAATATTGTTAATTTTGAATCTGCATTATATTTGCTTAAAATCAGCAATAACAATGACATTTCAGAGACCTTAAAGTTCATTAAACTCTAATATTGTCATAATTAAGTGACAATTCGTCAGCAATTCTAAAGTAAACTATCTTAAATTGTCACCCTTTTTTTATTTTTATTCATTGGCATATTAATTGACTTTTGCTGAACAATTGAATTAAAAATAAATTTAAAAAAATGGGAAAAATAATTGGAATTGACTTAGGTACCACAAATTCATGTGTATCTG
>CANJQZ010000130.1 GCA_947476515.1 Flavobacteriales bacterium | reverse complement strand
TTATGAATGGTCATAATTTGAATCGCATCTCTTGATGATGGAAGTTGAATCGCAATTTTATCTTTATTGTCTTCAAAATAGTTTAAAAAGGAAGCGACATCGGTATGTCTATTGGTTTGAAAGGCAAAACAAACATCAGCAAAATGATGGAGATAAGCTTCATCCGTTTCTTTCCATTGCATCATACCGAAGAACTGTTGAATTAAATCATATAAATTTTCATAGGCACCAAAAAAGACTTCTTTACCTCCAAAGTGATCGGTTAAAAATTTGAATTCATTAAAAAAGCGTATTTTTTTACCTTCAGCATTAATGAACTCTTCGAAATATGCCCTGTATTCTTGGGTAGCGCTGTCTAAAGTAATTCTAAAAAATAATTCAGCAAAGCGTTTTACTTCTGTTGCATTAGACGGGTTTTGTCTTCTTTTTAAATAGGAGATGCATAATCTTACTTTAGAATCATTAGTAATTAAAAGCGAATCCACCGACACTACTTTAAAATTAGCTTGTGTTAAAGCGTTGGCTATTTTATTCCCAAAACCATTGGTATGGGTTAAAATACAAATGTCACCTCTTTCATAATTATCTTTTTCACAGGCATTAATGATATTGATAATATCTTCACTTAGTTCAACCTCATTGGTCTTTTCGGCCTGTGAGACAATGCGCACAAAACCAGTTTTTCCAGATTGTGAAGTTTGTTGAACTGCATTATAATACGCCGCAGATTTATCAGGTAATTCTTTGATTAATTCTGTGAAAAATTGATTATTAAAAGTCACAATCTCCTGCGCGGATCTATAGTTATTTGGTAAAGTAAGCAAGTGCCCACTGTTTTGAAAATAAGCTGATTTTCCGGCGATAAAGGGATTGTGCTCAGGATTGTAAATGGCAGGTAAGGCAACAAATTGATCCGCTAGTCCATTGTTGAATCTGTATATCGATTGTTTAGCATCCCCCACAATTAAATTCTTTTTCTGCTTGGAAAGTGACTCATGAATTAATGGAATGAGATTCAACCACTGAAGACGCGAAGTGTCTTGAAATTCATCCAAAAGAAAATGCGACAATCGATTACCTAAACGCTCATAGATATATGGAGCCTCTTCATCACGCACTAAGTTACTGATCAATTTATTGAATTCAGAAATGCGAATTATTTGTTCGTCTTTCTTCAATTTGTCCATCTCGCTTGCAATAAATTGCAATAATGCCATATTGAAAAAATTACTTTTATAGGCTTCTAGTAAGAGTAATTGCGGGAATTCTTGATCATACAATTCTATTAAATCACCTAGTTTTTGTCGAAGAGGTTCTCCCAGAAAACTACTTGAATCTGTATCTTCAATTAATTTTATAAGGGTATCGGAAAATAGGCGCGAATTTGATTTTGGCTCTGGAAATGTTTCCAATGATGCCAAGGCTAATAAGGGTTTAGTTGTTTTTGATTTATTGGGGATTCTCTTCTCATCTAATTCAAGCTCTGCAAATAAATTACCCGCTTCATTGGCATATTTAAGGAAGGAGTCACTGGTTATTTTTATAGACTTTCTTAAGGACTGAAAAGCAGCTTGATCCAAAGGCATATCCATTAATTTATGGATAAGTTCATTGTATTTCTCATTGCTCAAGACACTCGAAAAGGCAATCAGTTGATCTCTAAAATTCCATTTTTGACCATCTTCAAAATTAAATTTGGCGTATTCTTTTACCAATTGCGTGAGGTTTTCCTGTCCTGGAATTCCTAATCTATTCAACATGGCGTCTACAACATCTGCTAGTATTTGTTTTTCATTTAATACGACCTCAAAATCACCCGGAATATCAAGGTCGCGACTAAAGGAACGAATCAATTTAAGATTGAATTTGTCAATGGTTGACACATGAAATTCCTCATATCCATGTAATATTTCATTTAATGTCTGCTTGCATCGTTCCCTTAAATCTTGTTCTGTAATAGGTATGCGCTCCAACAAGTCCTTTTGCATGGATTTGATTTTGTTGCTATTGGTTAAACCAAAGGCAATTCCATCAAGTGTATCGATGATTCGGGTCTTCATTTCAAGAGCAGCCTTATTCGTAAAAGTCATAGCAACTAGCGATTTGTAATTGCTTCCATTATCGGGCTCTTCAAGTAAAATACTTAGGTATTCAAGCACCAATTGATGCGTTTTACCGCTTCCTGCAGAGGCACTCATTACGAGAAGCGGGTATTTTTTTCTATCTACTTGTTCCATTTGGAGAAAAAACGATTATTTATGAAGGTTAAAAGTAGAAAAATCATTGAGTTTTCAAGTATATTTGTAGTATGAGAAAATCAATAAATTTCTTTTTGTTTTGTTCAATGAGCTTTTTGTTCTTTTCTTGCAAAGACAAACCTGTCCCGCCAGTAGTTAAAGACTATGTGGATATTACGGTACAGCCCGTTTATAACGGAGAAAATCTTTTGATGGATTCAATTTATGTAACTCAAGAAGGTTATAAAATTAAAATAACGGATCTGAAGTTTTATGTTACATCACTTCAAAATGCAGGAACAAATTTGTCTCAAGCGGTATTATTTGATTTCCGTGAAACGGGCACTTTACTACTTCATCAAGAAGCAGATTATTTAAAATTCGGAAGTCTGCAAGGGATTTTAGGGGTAGACACAACCCTTAATCACGATGATCCTTCAGCATTTCCAACAAGTAGTCCTTTGAATATTAGTAATGCAGGAACTATGCATTGGGGATGGAATCCAGGATATATTTTTATTAGTATTGAAGGAAAAGCGGATACTTTGATTGATGGAATTGATAATCTTGATCATAACTTTAGTTTTCACTCAGGTACTGATCAGTATTTACAAACGCTTTCTTTTTCTCCCATCAATTGGCAAACAATAAGTGCTCACCAGCATACTTTTGCTCTTAAATTAGATGTGTACAATATTTTTTGTAATCCTATTCAATCAATTGATTTAAGGCTTGAATATTTAGCGCATTCTTCAGGAAGTCAAGCTGCGTTGACCCAGAAATTTGGTCATAATTTTAAGTCTTCTTTAACTCCATATTAGGATCATGAAATACTGTGTCTTCTTTCTCGGTATTTTCGCTCTGTTTTCTTGTAATAAAGAGCGGGTTCATTATGACCCAAGGCCTTATGCTTTAGAAATTCCTTCTCATTTCCCTCAAATGGTTATTCCTATTGATAACCCTTTGACTGAAGAAGGGGTAGAATTGGGTAGGTATTTGTTCTATGAAAAACAATTAAGTGGCGATAATACTATGAGTTGTGCTAGTTGTCATGCACCACAAAATTCTTTTTCAGATAGCAATCAGTTTTCCGTTGGCATTGATGGAATTCTAGGAACGCGTCAATCTATGGCTTTAATAAATTTAGGATGGGATGATTACTTTTTTTGGGATGGAAGAGCTTCTTCCTTGGAACAACAAATTCTTGGCCCAGTTCCTAATCCCATTGAAATGCACCAAAGTTGGAAAAATGCTGTTTCAAAATTATCAGCAGATATGACTTATAGAAATAGGTTTTTTAGAGCCTTTGGAACTTCAAATATTGATTCAAATCTAGTTGTAAAAGCTATTGCGCAATTCATCCGTACTATGGTTTCCTCTAATTCTAAGTATGATGTAATGTATAAATATATAAATGGACAATCGCTTAATTCAAATGAGTCCCAAATATTAGCTTCTGTTGATGCAGAAGAGTGGGCAGGATATGATTTGTTTAAAAGTCTCAATGGGGCAGATTGTTTCCATTGTCATAATGGTCCACTGATGAGGGTTAAAAAGTTCAGTAATAATGGATTGGATGCAGTTTTTACTGATTTAGGTCTCGGTGGAGTAAATGGAAATCCGAATGACTATGGTAAGTTCAAGGTGCCAACTTTACGGAATATCGCGCTAACTGCCCCATATATGCATGATGGAAGATTTGCAACTTTAGATGAGGTGATTGAACAGTATTCTACTGGTGTTCATCCTAGTTTAACGATTGATCCTTTGATTGAATACGCTAATCAAGGAGGAGTGCAATTAGATGCACAAGAAAAATTATTATTGAAAAAGTTTTTAATGACATTAACGGATTTTGATTTTGTAAACAATCCAAAATTTAAAGATCCTAATTAGACAAAAATGAGTGAAGACAGACTGACTACCGAAGAAAAAGCACTTAATATAAATCTCACATCAGATATCTATGGTTGCTTTGCTGAGATTGGCGCAGGTCAAGAAGTAGCCGCAAATTTTTTTAAGGCTGGAGGGAGTTCAGGTACCATCGCATTTACCCGTTCTGCCTATGACATGAAGGTTTCTGATTCCATGTATGGAGCCGCCTCTCGTTATGTCTGTGAAGAAAGACTAGAAACCATGCTTACTGCTGAGTATGATTCCTTAAAAGCGATCCTTCCTACGAAAAATAAAGAAGCGAGATTTTTCGCTTTTTGTAATACTGTAGAAGCATTAAATTATCATAAAACCAACCAAGGTCATGGCTGGATAGGAATCCGTTTCCAGCGGACTTTAGGGGGTAGATCTAATGATATTATCCTACATGTCAAATTGCACGACAACAGTCATAAGTCACAACAAGAATCTTTGGGAATATTGGGTGTAAATTTAATCCATGCTGCATTTTTTCATTGTACAGACATGGATGATTTTATTACTTCATTGGTAATGCGACTTCCTCGGGATAAAATGGAAATTGATATGCTGCGCTTTTCAGGGCCAGATTTTGAGGATATTGACAATAGAGTTGTAGCACTTAATCTTGTGAAAAGAGGAATTACAGATGCTACTATGTTTGATTTAGCTAAAAATGTTCTTCAACCTGCTACAGCATTATATAAAAAGCACATTCTCTTAATGCGTGGTCGCTTCCGTCCTGTAACTAAGGTTCATATTGATATGATAGAGCAAGGAAAAAAAGCCTTTCTTGCTGAAAAAGGAATCAAAGAAGAAAATTTAGAGGTTGTATTTGAATTAACATTGAAGGATTTAACGGCAGATGGAAAAATATCGGTTAAGGATTTCATGGATAGAGCCGAATTATTAGGATCTTTAGGCTATACAGTGATGATTTCAAATTATCTGAAACATTATAAAATGGTTGAATATTTATCTTCCATTTCTAGAGGTAAATTGATAGGTGTTATTGTTGGGATTTATAATTTAAATACCATTTTTGATGAACGCTATTATGATAATCTACCGGGTGGTTTGTTAGAAGCTTTTGGTAGAGGATTTGGACATGCTGTTAAAATGTATGTTTATCCAGCTATTAATGTTGAGGATGGTGCTTTGTACGATTTATCTAATATTAAATTACCAAATCATTTATACAGTCTATTGCAATTTATGCAGGACAATGGTAAAATTTCTGCCCTTAAAGAATATGACCAGAGCTTACTGCATATTATGTCAGATGATGTGCTCAGTAAGATAAAGATGGGAGCTGCACATTGGGAAGATGATGTACCTTACGAAGTGGTGCAAGCGATTAAGTTTTTTGAATTGTTTGGATATCATAAAAACTAATTTTTAAAATGCCTCACATAAAAAATGCATTGATTCGGTATCGTATTATTGACAGAATGCTGCGCAATAAATACAAAACCTATCCTTCAAAACAAGAAATGCGGGAGGCTTGTGAAGACGCTCTTTATGGAACATCACATGGAGATAATATTTGTGATTCTACCATTGAAAAAGATATGTTCGCCATGAAAATGGATCATGATGCGCCTATCAAATACAGTAGAAAAAATGAAGGGTATTTCTATGAAAATCCTGATTTTAGTATCAATGACATTCCTTTAAGTGAAGATGAATTAAGTTCTATTCGTTTTGCTGTAAATACACTTCAACAATTTCGAGAAGTTCCCTTCTTTCAGCAGTTTGGTAATGCCATTGATAAAATTGTGGATCGTGTTGCCATGGGAAGTGATCAAGAAAGTGATGTGAATCAATTTGTGAGTTTTGAATCTGCTAAATCTTTGGGTGG
>CANJQZ010000129.1 GCA_947476515.1 Flavobacteriales bacterium | reverse complement strand
TCGTGATTCTCATGATTTATCGTCGGCTTCTTAAAAAGATCTTTGTTTTCTTTTTTCCATTCTTGCCAATCTTTTTTCACTTCAGGCAATGGCATTTTAGCTTGTTCAAATCCGTTCTCAATGGCAAATTTCTCTGCTCCTTCTCCTACCAGCATTACATGTTGCGTAGTTTCCATTACCGCTCTTGCGACAGAAACAGGATGAGCAATCCCTTCCATAAATGCCACAGCACCACATCGTGATTTTTCATCCATGATACATGCATCCAAGGTTACATGTCCATCTCTATCAGGCCTGCCTCCAATTCCTACGCTTCGATTGGCTAAATCAGCTTCCGTTACCCGCACACCTTGTTCTACAGCATCAACAGCTTTTCCTCCTTTGCTGAGTACTTCCCATGCAGCACGATTTGCCTCTAAACCATGTACCCAAGTAGATAAAATTATTGGACCAGTTGTAGTACCTTCGAAAGAAGAAGCTAAAACTTGAGCACTTTTAACGGGTTCTATCAAAGCAATTGCTCCAATGCTTAATCCTGTTTTAAAAAATGACCTTCTTTTCATTATGCTCCTTTTTTCTTAAGTTCTCCTGCCAACCAAGTTTGAAAAACCTTTGCGTTTCTCATATGAGCATCACCCGAAACGGCAAAATTATGTCTATGCGAATAATCAGGTTTTGCACACATATATAAATATCCGTGTTTTGCACGATTCAATACCGCGTCAACCACTGCCGTTGAAGGAAGACAAATGGGACCTGGAGGTAGACCCTTAATTTTATAAGTATTGTATTCACAATCTATTTCTCGGTGAATATTTAATAAGCGTTGAACCCCTTTTAACTTATCTCCCCAACAAAATTTGAAGGTTGGATCTGATTGTAAACGCATTCCATCATGGATACGATTTAAATACAATCCAGCTATAATAGGCCATTCCTCTGATACAATGGATTGCTCAGAATAAACGATACTCGCCAAAGTTACTACTTGACTAGGCGACTCTAATCCAATATTTTTCATTTGACTCTTCCTTGAATCCGTCCAATAATTTTTAAATTCTTGCGCCATTCTATTCAAAAATGCTGCTTCATCGGTATCATAATACAATTCATAAGTATTAGGAAGAAACATCGCAGGGAACTGTTGCGCCGTAAAACCAAATTCTTGCGGTGTTTTTGGATCTAAAAGAAGAGATTCTAATTTATTTTTATCGACATCAATACAGGCTGCAACCTTTTCAGCTAAATCCGATAAGTCAATACAATTATTAAAAGTAACCTCCACCGCGACTTCTGCATTACCATTGCCATTAGAATTAAGCGTAAAACCATTTAATAAGGTCCGATATGAAGTATAAGGCTCTATTGCATATTTACCTTGTGCTATGGAAGTACTGTCTAGGCCTTTGTAGGAACCAACAGAAATAAAGGCTGCTGTATTATCAATTAATCCTTGTTCTTCCAATTGCGCTGCTAGATTAGACAATGAAATCGGATTTTTAATATAGAAAAATTGTAAGTCCTTATTTGAGGAAGACTTCGCGCCAGAAAGATAGATCCAAGCGGTAGGAAGCACCGCAATTAGCACAAAAATAAAGAGGATAATTCCTCCAATAATTAGATTTCGTTTTTTAAACATAACTGATAACTTATTTCGTCAATTCGACTGTTTTTAAATTTATACCATTCCTTTCTCAAACCAATCTTCTCAAATTTCAATGCTTCAAATAGGTGAATACTTGCCAAATTATCTGCTTGAATAAAACACTGTAAATTGTACAAGTCCAATACCTCTTTGGCATACTTTATTACCAATTGAAAAGCTTCTTTGGCAAATCCTTTATTTCTATCCTCTTGTTTTGCAATGAGCACTCCTACCGTTGCAAATCCATGTCTAAAGTTAATATCATATAAATCAATTGCTCCAATAGCTAATTGGGATTCATTTAAACAAATCATTAAACGCAACTGTCCAGAAGTACGAATGGAGGCATATTGCTCAATCAAATTATGAATCGCATGCATCGAAAAAGGAACTTCGGTATTCGCTATTCTCCAATGGTTGACATCATTTTCCCACAAGAACAGTTGTGTAGCATCTGAACTTTCAACAGCCCTAAGAAAAATATTTTCACTTTTTAACATTCAATTTTACTTTTATAAGAATCTAAAATTAATTTAAAAACAATAGCGACTGTAAATCCATTCCTTTAAATAGTGATTGAACCATCGTAGACTTTAACTGCAGGACCTGATAATACAACTTTTGAAAAAGAAGCGTCTTCTTGCTTATCAAATGAAACCAAAAGTATTCCTCCTTTAACTTGCACTTGAACCGGCTGATTTATGTTAAAAAGCTGACTATAAAGCAAAGCGCAGGCAGTTGCACCTGTTCCGCAAGAAAGTGTTTCATCTTCAACACCTCTTTCGTATGTTGCAATAGAAATAAATGATGGAGAAACCACCTTCATTAAATTCACATTGATTCCCTTTTCTTTATAAAAATTTGAATATCTAATTTGCTTTCCTAAAGTAAGTACATTACTTGAAGACAAATCTTCTTGGAGGACTACAAAATGAGGAGAACCCGTTTGAAGTGTGTATGCTGACGCTAAGCTAAATGCATCTAATTGATCTTTAGAAACAGAATGCATTGGAGCAACAGGAGACATATCAATCGATATTAAATCATCATTAATTTGCGCTTTATGTAATCCATCAATAGCTTGAAAATTAAAATCAATTTGACCTGGAAATAAATGAGCAGCAAAATGAACACTACTTCTTGCTCCATTTCCACAAAAACTTTTGGTTCCATCTGCATTGGAATAATCCATATAAAAGTCAAGACCTTCAGCTTTCGAAATTAAGATACAACCATCTGCACCAATACCAAATTTGCGATCGCATAAATGACTAATTTGAGCGATGGATAAATCACTATAGTCACCATTCATATTATCTATTAAGATAAAATCGTTGCCAGTCGCTTGATATTTTGAAAATGGTATGTCCATAAATAAGTTGAATTCAAAAGTAATACATTTCAAGTTAATTCTGCTTAACAATCTTTAACAGCAAGAGCGTAACAAATACAAGGATCATGTATTAAACTTGTGCTTATTAAAAATTATAAAAAATGAAATATTTATCGCTTATTAAAATTTTAGGTATTGGATTTTTAGGGGGAAGTATTCCTCTAGCTGCTTTTATAATGTATAATTCTTCCAACACCTTATTATCTGATCAAGTAATTGATGGAAACCGCACTACAGGAGCACAATTTGTTGGATTAACAGCTAATGGTACTGGAAATCTAGATTTCACTTCAGCCTCTGAGAGCACTATTAATTCAGTGGTCCATGTCACAACAAAAGTAGTACGAACGACTTTCCAAAGAGACCCGTTTCAAGAATTTTTTTATGGTCCAGGTGCAGGTGGAAAAGAATACAAACAATTTGGAGCAGGTGCTGGATCAGGCGTAATTATCTCTTCAGAAGGATACATTGTGACCAATAATCATGTCATTGAAGAAGCAAGTGAGATTGAGGTTATTTTAAACGACCATTCTAAATACACTGCAAAAATTATTGGATCAGATCCCGCAACCGATATTGCGGTATTAAAAATTGAATCCGACCAACCTTTTCAGGCAATTCCATTAGGAAATAGTGATCTATTAAAAATAGGAGAATGGGTGTTAGCGGTTGGAAATCCGTTTAATTTAACTTCAACAGTAACTGCTGGAATTGTATCAGCAAAAGCAAGAAATATCAATCTTTTAAGTGATAGAAGCGGAAAAGAAATAGTTCCTATTGAATCCTTTATCCAAACAGACGCTGCAGTTAACCCCGGAAATAGTGGCGGCGCTTTAGTAAACACCAATGGTGAATTGGTAGGAATCAATACGGCTATTGCATCACAAACCGGAAGCTATAGTGGATATTCATTCGCTATTCCTGTAAACTTAGTTCAAAAAGTAATGCGCGACCTCATCGATTATGGAATTGTTCAACGCGGATATTTAGGAGTTCAGATTTCAGATATCAATCAAGAAATAAAAGTAAGCAATGCATTACCTAATTTAAAAGGAGTCTTTTTAGCCAAAGTCATTGAAGATGGAAGTGCAGATAAAGCTGGATTAAAAGAGGGAGATGTGATTTTAAAAATCGGAAATAAAGAAGTGAATTCCTCTGCTGAACTTCAAGAAGAAATTGGAAAACGCCGTCCGGGAGATAAATTAATGCTTACAGTTCGTAAAAAGGACGGAACAGAACAAACAAAAGAGCTTGTTTTAAGAAATAAAGAAGGAGAAACTACCCTCTTAACTAAAGAAGAAATTTCCAAGAACTTTGCATTGGGGGCAACTTTTATAGAACTCACTGATAAAGAAAAGAAAGCGCTAAACATTTCCTATGGTGTCAAGATTAAGACATTACAGCCTGGAAAACTAAAATCTATAGGACTTGTAGAAGGAACAATTATTACAAAAATCAATAATGACCCTGTTGAAAACATTTCAGAACTGACGACTAAATTGAATAGTGTAAATAGAGGAGTTCTTTTGGAAGTTATGTCTGAAAGCGGGATTAAAGAATATAAAGGTTTTGGATTGTAAGTAGTTAATAAGTCATTTAAATGGTTGAAAAATTGTTGAAAAACTTCTTTTTTAAATTTTTCAAATCGTTTTTTTTGGCGTTACTTTGCCTACAGATCAGCAGATCAAATAGTATTAATTTCTAAAGATGTTCTTAAGTCAATGAGACAATTAAAAATAACCAAATCAATTACCAATCGCGAAAGTCAATCTTTAGATAAATATCTACAAGATATTGGTAGAGAAGAATTAATAACAGCAGAGCAAGAAGTTGAATTAGCTCGTAAAATTAGAGCTGGAGACCAAAAAGCATTAGAGAAATTAACAAGAGCAAATTTAAGATTCGTTGTGTCTGTAGCGAAGCAATATCAGAACCAAGGTCTTACATTACCCGATTTAATTAATGAAGGAAATTTAGGTTTAATTAAAGCAGCTCAGAAATTTGATGAAACGCGTGGATTTAAATTCATTTCTTATGCAGTTTGGTGGATTCGTCAATCCATTTTGCAAGCATTAGCAGAACAAGCAAGAATTGTAAGACTTCCATTAAATCAAGTTGGATCATTAAACAAAATCAATAAAGCTTTTTCTCGCTTAGAGCAAGAATTTGAAAGACCACCTTCAGCAGAAGAATTAGCCGAGGCTCTTGAAGTTCCAGAAGACAAAATCAAAGAAAGTTTGAATGTTTCAGGACGACATGTATCTATGGATGCTCCTCTATCAACCAATGAAGATGGCGGAACATTAATGGATGTTATGGCTAATGCTGATGCCCCAAAAACTGATCATGTATTAATGGCAGAATCTTTACAAAAAGAAATTGAGCGTTCTTTAAGTACCTTAACAGATAAAGAAAGAGAGATCATTCGTTTATTCTTTGGAATTGGAATGAATCATGGACTTACATTAGAAGAAATCGGTGCTAAATTTAATTTAACACGCGAACGCGTTCGTCAAATTAAGGAAAAAGCGATTCGTCGACTCCGTCATACCTCTCGAAATAAATTATTAAAATCTTATTTAGGTTAATCCTAAAAAAAGGCTACCGACGAAAGACGGTAGCCTTTTTTGCTTTATACAATTCGAAATCAATCAACAACAAAACACCAATGAAATTAGAAGTAAATTACGAACAAGAACTCAATAGACATATTGAACAAGAAAGAGCCGCAGTGCAATTGCAAAGTAAAGTAGGTGAACTTTTATATGAGAAAGGAATCGAACTTGTAATTTTCAGACATCATCTTATTGATGTAACTATATCTGAAATACTTAATATGCACGATTACGCTGGAAAGGTTGTAAACAAACCCATCGATATTTTTACAACAACCGCTTTAGCAAGTGTTATCCTTAATGGAGATTTTGCACCTGCAAAAATAGATATAGGGAAATTAGCCAGTGAATGGTTGACAGAAGAAAATGCTTTCGATTCGAAAGAAGC
>CANJQZ010000128.1 GCA_947476515.1 Flavobacteriales bacterium | reverse complement strand
TCAAATAAAAATTTCGGGCCCTATGCTCCTGGATTTATTTCCATTCCATACAACGACATAGAGGCACTTAAACAGGTCTTGAAAATGCCAAATATTGCAGGATTTCTAGTGGAACCCATTCAAGGTGAAGCTGGTGTTTATACTCCTTCAAGCGATTATATATATCAAGCACAACAATTGTGTAAGGACCATGGTGTCTTATTTATTGCTGATGAAATTCAAACCGGTATCGCAAGGACAGGAAGTTTATTGGCTGTTTGTGGAGATTGTACTTGCGAAAAAGCATGTGAAAGACAAACAACTTATGTAAGACCTGATATATTAATCATGGGGAAAGCGCTTTCGGGTGGAGTATATCCTATATCTGCGGTAATGGCAGATGATGAAATAATGATGGTAATTCAACCCGGACAACATGGATCAACCTTTGGAGGAAATCCACTTGCTGCTAAAGTTGCCATGGCTGCTTTGGATGTTGTAGCAGATGAAAATTTGATCCAAAATGCACGCGAATTAGGAAATATATTTCGAAATGAAATGAAAAAAATTATTGAAACATGTGATATATTGGTCCATGTTAGAGGTAAAGGACTTTTGAATGCCGTTGTTGTGAATGATACTCCTGAAAGTTCAACAGCATGGGATATTTGTGTTGCATTAATGCAAAATGGCTTGTTGGCAAAACCCACTCACGGAAATATTATTCGTTTTGCTCCTCCGCTTACTATGACAAAAGAACAGTTAATGGAATGTATTTCAATTATTGATAATACAGTAAGAAATTTTATAAAAAAATAATATTTTGGCACATAAAATTAAATTTGGAACAGATGGATGGCGCGCCATTATTGGTGAACATTTTACCGTAGAAAATGTCGCTCGTGTAAGCGAAGCAACAGGTATTTGGTTGAAACAAAATTATGACAATCCAACTGTTATCCTTGGACATGATTGTCGTTTTGCAGGTGAATTATTTATGGAAACAAGTGCGAAAGTTTTTGTTGCTCAAGGAATTCCTGTGCGCATGGCTCGTGGATTTGTTTCTACTCCAATGATTTCACTTGCCGCCAATCAATACAATTGTGAAATTGGAGTAATCATTACCGCAAGTCATAATCCTCCTTCCTACAATGGCTATAAGTTAAAAGCCTTCTTTGGAGGACCTTTAGAACCAGAAAATGTTCAAGCAATTGAAGATATCATTCCGGATCAATGCAGTATAGATTATGAATCTATTGATATTAATAAATGTATTGAAGAAGGCAAAATAGAAATTGCGGCAATTGCAGAGAGATATATTGAACATGTAAAGAAGAATTTTGACCTTGATGCCATAAATAATTCAGGTTTAAACTTGGTATATGATGCTATGTATGGTGCTGGACAAGGTGTAATGCCTTTGATTTTACCTAATGTCGCTTTGTTACATTGTGACTATAACCCGTCTTTCATGGGACAAGCGCCAGAGCCAATTGCTAAAAATTTACAGGAATTATCTAAATATATTACCGATCATAAAAATATTCATTGTGGACTTGCAACGGATGGTGATGCGGATAGAATAGGATTGTATAATGGAAAAGGTGAATTTGTAGATTCTCATCATATTATTCTGTTATTAATTCATTATTTGGTGAAATACAAGCAAATGACAGGCAAAATAGTCATTGCATTTAGTGTTACACCAAGAGTTGAAAAATTATGTGCGCATTATGGATTAAGTCTTGAAACCACGAGAATCGGATTTAAAGAGATTGCTTCCATAATGATCAGAGAGGATGTGTTAATTGGTGGTGAAGAGTCTGGAGGAATTGCAGTTAAAGGTCATATTCCAGAAAGAGATGGTATATGGATGGGATTAATCATCTGGGAATTCATGGCCAAATCAGGGAAAACACTAGATGAATTAATTGAAGAGGTATATGCTTTGGTAGGTCCTTTTAAATTTGAAAGGAATGACTTACACATTACAGAAGCATTGAAACAAAAAATAATTCTGAATTGCAAGGCAAATAACTATACTCACTTCGGAAAATATGCCGTTAAGGAAGTGAAAACTACAGATGGATTTAAATATTTCTTCGATGATGAACGCTGGGTGATGATTAGACCATCGGGAACAGAACCTGTACTTAGAACCTATGCTGAAGCACCAACATTAGAAGAAGTTAGAGAAATATTAAAGGCTACAGAAGATACGATTTGTAAATAAAATTAGAGATTTCTATCCCAAACCTACATCAAGAATCATCATCACTAGAAAGCCACCAATAAATCCAAGAACTGCCAAATCGGTGAATTTGTCTCTTTGGGTTTCAGGAATAACTTCTTCAACCACTACAAAAATCATGGCGCCTGCTGCAAATGCCAGTGCATAAGGCAGAATAGATTGCATATAAATAACAGCCACAGCTCCAATTACTCCCGCAATTGGTTCAACAATCGCTGACATCTGACCGTACCAAAAACTTTTAAACCTACTTGCTCCAGATCTGCGGAGTGGCATGGCAACGGCAAATCCTTCAGGGAAATTCTGAATGGCAATACCTATCGTTAAAGCAATAGCACCTGCGTAAGTAGCACCTTCCATTCCATTCGCTGCTGCGCCAAATAAAACTCCAATGGCAAGTCCCTCAGGAATATTATGTAAGGTAATTGCAAGTACTAAAAGGGTGGTTTTATGAAGTTGTGTTTTTACCCCTTCCGATTCATTATCATTAAAATTAATGTGTAGATGCGGTAGTAGTTTATCTAAGCCAAAAATAAAAACAGCGCCAAGAGCAAATCCAATTGCTGCTGGAAAAACTTTCACAAATCCTTCGCCCGGACTCATTTCTATTGACGGGGCTAATAAACTCCAAAAACTTGCTGCTACCATAATCCCGCCCGTAAATCCGAGCATGCCGTCTAACATGCCCCTGTGCATCGTTTTAAAGAAAAACACTAATGATGCCCCCAAAGCAGTAACCAACCAAGTAAATGTAGTAGCTAATAAGGCGGCTAATACTGGATCAATCTTCGAAAACCAAGTGATAATTTCCTGCATAGTTATTTATAAAATAGTGGTTTAATTAGTAACTAGATACAAAAGAAATACAATTTTGTATATTTGAAGTATATTAATTTAAATATTATGAAAAGAGGCTTGTTATTTTTAGGATTATTTTTACTTGTTACTTTAGCCAGCTGCAATAAAAATGAAAATACAATTTTTCGCGTTTATGTTGCTAAAAATGGTCAGCCAAAAATTAATGCTGAAGTCCGAATATTCGGTGTAAATAGCGTAAATCCTCCAACACTAGATCTTATAGAATACTCTGATGGAAATGGATTAGTTGAATTTAATTTGAATAATTATATAAAATCAGGTTCTTATGGTGGGATGACACTTGATTGTTATGTTAGTCAAGTTAAAGCAGGACCTGTTGATACTGTTTTTACCGTTTTTATTAAAGGTTTTGAAACAACAAAGTCAGAGGTTAAATTTTAATTTCAACTTTCTCTCTTTTTCTTCTTTTTATTACTTGTGCTATTTCACAAGTTAAATTACCTTTGCATTTGTTATAAATTTCCATATGTCACAAAAACTTACAAGTCGCGCAGCGGATTATTCCAAATGGTATAATGAGCTCGTTTATCGTGCAGATTTAGCCGAACATTCTGATGTGCGGGGTTGTATGATTATTAAACCATACGGTTATGCCATCTGGGAAAAAATGCGTGAAGTTTTAGATGCAAAGTTTAAAGAAACTGGGCATTCTAATGCCTATTTTCCATTATTAATTCCAAAGTCTTACCTAAGCAAGGAAGCTAGTCATGTGGAAGGATTCGCAAAGGAATGTGCTGTAGTAACGCATTATAGACTTAAAAATGCAGAAGACGGAAGTGGTGTTATTGTAGACCCAACGGCTAAACTTGAAGAGGAATTAATCATAAGACCTACCTCAGAAACCATAATTTGGAATTCCTATAAAAACTGGATTCAGTCCTACCGTGACTTACCCTTATTAATCAATCAATGGGCCAATGTAGTTAGATGGGAAATGCGTACTCGATTATTCTTGCGCACTGCTGAATTTCTTTGGCAAGAAGGACACACAGCGCACGCTACCAAAAAAGAGGCTATTGAAGAAGCTGAACAAATGCTTCATGTATATGCTGATTTTGCAGAAAATTATATGGCAATGCCTGTTCTTTTAGGACGAAAATCAGAAAGTGAACGCTTCGCTGGAGCTGAAGACACATTATGTATTGAAGCATTAATGCAAGACGGAAAAGCTTTGCAAGCTGGTACTTCACATTTTCTTGGGCAGAATTTCGCCAAAGCATTTGATGTAAAATTTACAGATAAAGAAGGAAAATTGGATTATGTATGGGCAACATCTTGGGGTGTTTCTACAAGATTAATGGGTGCATTAATTATGACTCATTCAGATGACGAAGGCTTAGTATTACCTCCTGCTTTAGCACCAATTCATGTTGTTGGTATTCCAATTTATCGAAATGATGAAGAATTGGCCTTGATTTCTGAAAAGTTTACGGAACTGGGTAAAATATTAAAAGCAAAAGGCATCAGTTTCAAATATGATAATGATGACAACCGTCGTCCAGGATGGAAATTTGCTGAATATGAATCAAAAGGTGTTCCTATCAGACTTGCAATGGGTCCAAGAGACTTGGAAAATGGTCAGGTGGAATTGGCGAGAAGAGATTTGAAAACTAAAGAAATTGTCAATTGGGAAGGAATCGAAAATAATATTGAATTACTATTAGAGGCCATTCAAACCAACCTTTTTCAAAAAGCAAAGGATTTCAGAACTGCCAACATGAAGAAGGTAGATACTTACGAAGAATTCAAAGCACAAATAGATGCTGGAGGTTTCTTCTTAGCGCATTGGGATGGGACTATAGAAACTGAAGAAAAAATAAAACAAGAAACACAAGCTACCATTCGCTGTTTGCTGCTAGATGCAGAAGAGGAAGTTGGAAAATGTATGGTAACTGGCGCTCCATCTCAACAACGCGCAGTTTTTGCCAAAGCATATTAATCCTTGTCTTTATTTCAATTTCGATATTTTTCTATTGAACAAGCAAATCTGGGCCTAAAGATAGGGACGGATGCCATGTTGCTTGGGGCATTTATCGAAGCTGAATTCAAGAAAAACGGTTTAGATCTCGGAACAGGTTCAGGAGTATTATCCTTAATGCAAGCGCAAAAAAATGAAGCTATTCAGATTGATGCTTTAGAAATTGACCCGAAAGCAGTGGAAATTGCTCAATTGAATTTTCAGAACAGCTCGTGGAATAATCGATTAAATTGTATCGAAAAAGATTATTTAGTATACGATACTGATAAAACCTATGATTTAATTTTTACGAATCCACCTTTTCATTTGGAGCAAGTTTACAGTCCTACTGTAAATAAAAAATTAGCAAGAAGTAGCAATGAAGGACACTTGATTGGGATCATTAATCAAGTCGCTCAACTACTTACAAGTGATGGTGACTTCTGGATTATTGCGCCTCATACTCTTGAAGAAAAATTAGTTAATTGGGCAGAGCAAAAAGAACTTTTTCCTAATAATGTCATTCAAATTGAGGGCAAAATCAAACAAATTAAACGCGTGATTCTTAATTTTAAACGGCAAAAAAACAACATTAAAAGAAAAGTATTTGTAGTGCGCAATGATGATAATAGCTATACGGACGAGTATAAGAATTTAACGCAAGATTTCCACCATCCAGATTTTAAGTTATAATGTCTTCGACTAGAGCTAAAAGAAATGAATTACTTGTATCTTATGTAACCTAAGTTGCCTTTAATCTATTCATAGTAGCTATCTTTGTTTCATGAATAGCCCGATTAAAAAAGGTACTAAAATATACAGTATTTTAAAATTTAAATGTCCAGCATGTCACGAGGGAGATTTTCTGGTTTCCACACCTTATGACCTAAGAAATGTTGGAGATGTTCGAATAGTATGTGATGTTTGTAATCAAAAATACAGCAAAGAACCCGGTTTTTACCAAGGAGCTTTATATGTTTCCTATGGACTTGGAGTAG
>CANJQZ010000127.1 GCA_947476515.1 Flavobacteriales bacterium | reverse complement strand
TATGGAAATAATGCACATCCTACCTTGCCAGGAGTTGTCGTTAATAATAATGGTATTGACATCACCTGTGCGGCGCACACCAAAGTAAGAGCCGTATTTGAAGGTGAGGTAAGTGCAGTGATTAATGTTTCTGGTGCAGGAAAAGTGGTGATTATTAAACATGGAAATTACCGTACTGTATACAGTAACCTACAAGAATCCTATGTGAAAACAGGAGATAAAATTAGCACGAAACAAAGTGTAGGGTCTTTGATGTTAGACGAAGGAAATTTATCGGTACTGCATTTTGAAGTTCATGTTGTTAATGGAACTTTAATCCAATCGTTAAACCCTTCCCTTTGGGTCAGTAGATAAGGGTAGATTAACTAAACTCCATAGAGCGTCTTCTTTGAACATCTAAAACAACTATAAAGGAGCACAATGCAAAAACAGGCACTGCTGCTTTATCGGTATCTAGAAAATTATTCAAAAATGCATGGATGAAATAACTTGCTAGAGCAGTAATTATACCCATTACCAATGCCTTTTGAGCCCTTTCCTTCCACGAATAATAATGATATAAGCGAATGGAAGTGGAAAATAACACAAAAACAAAAAGGGCAAATAAAATTAATCCTATAAAACCCATTTCCGATAAGGCGCTCAAATATTCACTGTGGGCATTACCCATATCTCCATTATGTGTAGAAATAATGGTTAGGTTTTTTGCCTGCTGAAACCTCGCATATTCAAAAGAAAAGGTTCCTGGACCGTATCCAAATATCGGTCGATCCTTAAACATATCAATGGCACAATTCCAACGATTTATTCTTTCCAAATTCGATGCGTCTGTTGTGACATTAGCGGCACTTTGAAGCCGTTCACCAAATTGCTCTGTTGTATGCTCCTCTTTATTTCTTGCTAATTCCATTTGGATGGAATCCCATTTAAAATAAGTGATAAGCATTCCGAGAATTAGAACTCCATATATGATTTTTTTATTCAACTTTATATGCACTAAAAATCCGAAAATAAAGGCGCAAAATATACTTAGCCATGCTGCTCTAGTATAGGAAAAATAAAGCCCTAATAAAACAATTACCAATAAAGAAAACAATACCATTTGAATGAGTGGAGTATTCTTCTTTATAAATATTAATATCAAAACTAAGGGAAGGACAAGTGCCACTATAGCTCCATAAATAGTATGGTCTTTAAAGAAAGGCCACATAACCCAATGACTTTCTTTTTCACCAAAATTAAAACTAGCATGCTGTCCAATAGTATATAAAATACTGAGGACTGTCCCAATTACAAACAACCATAAAAAAACAATTCTGTTTTTAGATTCATTAAAAAAGTATGTTCCAAAAAGTAACATTGGAATAATGAACCATAATTTGGATAAAATAAATTTAAACGATATAATGGGATTAGAACTGGTAATTGCTGTAATAAACATCCAAATTAATATGGCAAACCAGGAAAGAATTATGGGGTGACTAAATATTTTATTATTGAGAAAAGGGACTTTTATCTGCAGGGCACATAAATACAACATTAATCCAAATAATAAAGGCTCTGTTGGAATGTAAAGTCCAAATCCATCGACATATTCTTCAATATTAAAAGACAGGGGAGTTAAAAAAGCAAGCGCAAGGAACGCTTCCTCTGTTTGAAATAAAGCGAAATACAACGCGCCTAAGGCCAAGGGTATGGCAAATAGGAATTGTTGGTCATAAAAAATTGCAACGGCAAAGAAAAGGCTCAAAAAGACCCCAATACTAAGTGCGGTATAATTTAGTTTTGAAATCAAAAGAATTATTTTGCGAACGCCTTATATCGATCATATAATAACAATCCGAAAATAGAGAATAGAAATCCAGCCATTGTTGAGACAAGAACGATGATAAGTCGCTTGGGTTTCTCTTTTTTGTCTGCGACTACCGCTTTTTCTACCACAAATTTATGATTGAATTTTGCGTTGGCATCAGATTCTGCTTGCTCATAGGAAATTCTAAAATCTTCCAATTTCACAATTTTTTCATTGCGCATATATTCCAAACCATCATACATAGCGCCAAATTTCATATTTACTTCTATTTTCCTCTTCAACTCTTCTCTATCCGCTGGATTTTTAGAATCAACATACGCTTGAAACAAATTTGATCTCACCTCTAATGCTATGACGCCAAGATTGGCTAAACTATCCAGTCGTGTTAAAATAGAATCACGCTCTCTTTCCATTTGTTGTTTTTTCCTTAAGTTGACTTCAAATGCAGGAATTGTTCTCTCAGCAATCATGTCATTTTTAACCGTATCAATTAAATCAACAATTTTATTTGCCATGGCTGCTGCCAACTTTGGGTCTTCATCTAAAACATCAATTCTAATCGATCCATAACGAGTTCTTGTAAAAGCGAAATGACCATCATAAGCTTGACTCAATTTAAAATGCTTGTTTACATCATTTTCCGAAATGTCATAATGTTTCAACAACTTGAATTCTGAAACTATTTTATCTCTAATTCTCGATGACTGAAGAATTTGAACCAATTGTTCGGATTGTTCCTCTTCTCCAAAATCCATTGCCGCAGATTTTGCATTTCGTTGATCCGAGAAGGAAACACTACTCGTTGCAGCAGGAAAGACTATGGCTGTAGATAAAAAAAGTGGCTTAATTAATAAACTTACTATCGTTGAAGCAATAGCAACCATCAAAGAAATTAAAAAAATTGCTTTCCTTTTATCCCATAAAAAACGAAATAAACTATCGCTTTGAGAGGAAAGATTTGAAGAGTCATTTGCCATACTTATTCAATTTTATTGCGAAGATAAGTTATTTATAAGATTTGCAATAACTCATTGCGAATTGATTTATTGGCTTATGCTTTAGAAAAAAACATTTTTTTAATGTTTTTAATATCGATTAGAGATAATGCAAACAGGAGAAATAGTCCAAATAAAGCAAATATACAAACGGCTAATAATGGATTCAACTGCACTAATTGAAGTGAATAACCAAAAAGAATCATGCTTCCTATTAAAATTAAATAGGGGAGAAAGTCCTTAAATGATAATTTCAATTGAATGCATTTTAAACCATAGTTCATCTGAATAAGGGCTACTAAACTTTGGGTGCAAAGGGCTACCAATGCTGCCCCGACAGCTCCATTACCTGGAATTATAAATAAGTTTAATCCTATACTAAATATAACCGCAGAAAAAGAAATGATATTAAGTATTTTTAGATTTCCATTGGCTGTTAAAAGCGTCCCAAAAATAAAATTAATGCAGATTGGAATAAAACAAGAAATAAGCAACTGGAAAGAAAGTATAGAACTAGAATTAACATTGTGATAGAGTAAATCAAGAAAAAATTCTGCATTGAAGAGGCTAATGGTTACAATTACAATTGAACCTCCAACTAATAAATTACCTGCCGTTTGAAGTAAGGGCGTTACCTCATCAATTGTATTTTTTAATAAGCGAGAAAACATCGGGAACAAGAGTCCGGCGAAGATCATCCCAAACATATATAAAGCATCTAACAATCGAAATCCTTGCGCATAAAATCCAGCCTCAATTCGTCCATTTATATGAATACGCTCTAAAATTACCGCATCACTTCTATTATATAAAAGCATTAATAAAATCAATGCGGCATATGGTAAACTTTGTTTTATTATTGCTAAGCTTCCTTTAAAATCCCAATGAAACAAGGGACCTTTAATTTGCTTGTTTAATACCGTCCAACCTACAATAAAAGTAATGAAGTAACATATGGTTTGTATGTAAACAAAGCTATCAATTGTTATTAGGTCCGAATTTGAAATAAATAATAAATAGCCCGCGATCAGAATCAATAAAAATCGATCCATAATGGAGATAATTGCATCCGTTTTAAATAGATGTAATCCTGAAAAATGGCTTCTAAAAAAGGCAATAGATAGGATAAGTAATTGATTAATTACGAGAAATAATAGAATATGAAATTCCCTCCAACCATAACCCAATATAATGGCTGTAAGGGAAACAACTAATGCATAGAATATGAATAATATCAGGCGAAAGACCATTATACTTCCAAAAAAATTAGCTTGATTTGTCGTCTGTTGGGCTATTCTTTTTGTTGTATAATTATTGATACCAAAATCAAGAAAAATATTAAATATAACCGTTAGGTTTAAGAGCGTAAAATACAATCCATATTCAGCTTCTCCTACTCTATTTTGAACGCTTGCATCAATAGCAAAAAGTGCCACTGGCTTTACCAATAGATTTAATAAAATGGTTATAATTAAATTAGAAAGAAATTGTTTTTGCATTGAATAGCTGTAGCTTACTTAATTATTAATTTGAAGCCAAGCCCATGAATATTCATGATTTCTATCCTATTATCTTCTTTTAATAATTTTCGCAGTTTGGCAATGTATACATCCATACTGCGTCCATTAAAATAATTATCATCGCCCCAAATAGCACGCAAAGTTGCTTGACGATCTAAAATTTCATTTTTATTCTGAATCAATAAATGTAAAAGATGATTTTCTTTTGTAGTGAGTTTCTTCGGTCCAGCAGATAAATGAAGGGTACTTAATTCCGGCTCATAGCGCAAGTTGCCGATTTGCAAACTTTTATTAATGTCTTTTTCTAATATTCCTGTTCTTCTGCTAATGGCGTGAATTCTAGCAATCAATTCTTCCATAGAAAATGGTTTGGTGATATAGTCGTCAGCACCTATGCTAAATCCTGTTAACTTATCCTCTTTCAAGGCTTTTGCGGTAAGAAAAATTATGGGGGTTTTTTTATCTATTTCTCTTATTTCCTTTGCCAAAGTAAATCCATCCATTCCTGGCATCATTACATCTAAAATAATAAAGTCATAACCAGATTTATTCTCAACGAACATCGAGTAGGCCTCTTTGCCATTCTTGGCCAATGTGGTTATAAATCCTTTTCCCTGTAAATACTGATGCAAAAGATTTCCTAGATTTTCATCGTCTTCCGCTAATAAAATTGACTTATTTTCCATTTTTATCTGAATTAAATTTTATAATAAACACGGTGCCTTCCCCTACAATGCTCTTAACAGTTAAATCCCAATTAAATTCTTCGCAAATTGCTTTGACATAACTTAATCCCAGACCAAATCCCTTTACATTGTGAATATTTCCCGTTGGGACCCGATACAATTTATCAAATATTCTAGATAAATATTCCTTCTTGATACCAATTCCGTGGTCTGTAACGACAAGTTGTATTGAATTAGTATTGAAGATTAATAATAAATCTATAATAGGTGCATTTGGACTATACTTAATCGCATTATCTATTAAATTCGCGATAATATTAGTGGTGTGCATTTTATCCGCTTCAATCTCTCTAGAGGCTCCCTGTACCTTAAAAGAAATACTTCCATTATTATTCAATCTAAATCGAGCCGCCTTTATTAATTCCTCTATAATAGGGATTAAATTAATGGATTCCCTTTGAAATATAATTTCTCCTTTATTTATTACAGCACTTTGTAATATTCCCTCAACTAATATTTCTAAGCGTTTATTCTCCTCTGAAATCATTTTTATAAAAGGTATATATTCCTTCTGAGCGTTGCTCTTAATCATATCATTGTCATTCAACGCTTCACAAGCCAATGCAATGGTAGATATTGGTGTTTTAAACTCATGGGTCATATTAGAAATAAAATCAGATTTCATCTCAGACAAACGCTTCTGATCAATAATGGTCCGAAACATAAAAATTAAAGCTGAAATAATCAATACTACTAGTAAAAATGTAATTATGATATATACTTTCATTTCCTTTAAAATAAAAGCACTTTTTTTAGGGAAATTTAAATAAATATAAGTGTTCTCATCCAAAAGGTTATTTGGAAAAAGATTGGTATTCATGCATTTTGAAGTGTCAAAAGTTTGCGAATATGTTTTAGGTGCATCAACAAATTTAATCGGAATCCCAAACTCATTTTTTATTAAAAACTCATATTCTTTTGGTACATCTTCTTTTGAAAGTTCATCACAGATTATGGAATCTAAAAAGTGTATATCAATCCTCTCTTTAGGG
>CANJQZ010000126.1 GCA_947476515.1 Flavobacteriales bacterium | reverse complement strand
TGTTTCTATGTCGGCGAAATTTGTTTCTGGTGGGGCTTATTCACTTGATGGGATTCATTTAAATCCAAAAGGAAATGCTTTACTGGCAAATGTTTTTATAAGAGCAATTAATAAAAAATATAAAGCTACTATTCCACAAATTAATGCGCTGAATTACCCATCCATCTATTTTCCTTAAAACTTATAACTATGAAAAAATTTACTTTAATCCAATTGTTTTACACCTTCATTAGTCTTGCAACTTGTTTAGCACAGCCCTGTTTAAATGGCCGTTATGCAAGTGATGTCTTTACAAATTTTACTACCATTAGTAATATTAATTACGGTCAAAACAGTTCTTTTACCGGGGCCAACACTCCTTTAGCGCTTGACTTTTATTCCCCTACAGGCGACACAGAGACGAGTAGACCATTAATTATTTGGGTGCACGGTGGTAGTTTTTTAGGCGGGACTAAAACTGATATTGATGTGCTTAATCTATCTCAAAGATTTGCTTTAAAAGGATATGCATGTGCCTCAATCAACTACAGAACCGGCTTTTTTCCTATTGATTCCGCTAATGCGGTTAAGGCGGTGGTGCGTGCAGTACAAGATTTAAAAGCTGCAATAAGATTTTTCTATATGGACAAGGCAACTGGGACAAATTTATATAAAATTGATACCAATCAAATCTTTATTGGCGGAAGTTCAGCTGGAGCAATTACGGCATTGCATGTAGCTTATTTAAACGATCCATGTGAAATTAGTGGTTATTTAAGCCCAACAACTATACAAACTTTAGGTGGTTTAGAGGGAGCAAGTGGAAACCCGGGTTATTCTACTAATGTAAAAGGGGTGTTAAATCTTTGCGGCGCGCTTGCACGATACGGGTGGCTTGAAGCGGGAGATGTTCCACTTTGTTCTATTCATGGAACCTCTGATGGAACTGTAAAATACAATAGAGGTATCGTAAATCCAGGAACCCCTTTAATGTATTTAGATGGAAGTAGAATGTTACACGATAGAGCATGCGCAATTAATGTTCAAAGCAATTTTTATACCTTTCCTGGAGCTCCACATGTTCCATATGCAGGGACGAGCACAAGTGCTTTAGCCTATATGGATACCACAGAAAATTTTGTGCGAGACTTCTTAGTAGATCGATTAGGATGTACTGAAACGCCTCTTCAATTGGCAAATGCTCCACTACAATTGGCGATTTTATATCCTATGAATTACTGTGATGGAAGTCCTGTTGATGAGGTATGTTTAGGCGCGGGTATTGAAGAATCAACTGAGCTTGAAACGCTTATTTATCCCAACCCAACTTCGGGTAATATTAGCATAAACTTAAGTGTCTATAACCAATATCAAATCCAAATAGTTGATATGTCGGGAAGGACTTTAGAAGAGCGTTCCTTTGAGGGTATAACACAAACAATTGATTTATCCGGATTTAAAAATGGAACCTATTTAATACTAATCCGTAATTTGAAACAAGAAACTATTACCAAAAGAATTATCAAACAATAAAACATGATTAAATATTTTTCTTTACTTGCATTTAGCGCTATAGTGTATTGCGTAAATGCACAAACTTGGAGTGGTGAAGTAGCACAATTATTTTATAATAAATGTACACAATGTCATCATCAAGGTGGAGCGGCACCGAGTTCGTTAATGACTTATCAAGAGGTTAGTCCAATGGTTAATGCAGTTGCGGTGGCTGTTGGACAAGATATAATGCCACCATGGCCGCCAGATAATAATTATCAAACTTATTTGCACACCCGGTCACTTTCTTCGGGTGAGAAATCACTTTTATTAAGTTGGATTGCAGCCAGTGCTCCTGAGGGGAATGCTGCAGCAACCCCACCTCCCCCTGTTTATTCCGGTAATACAATTTTGGGCAATGGTGACTTGATCGTTCAAATGCCTAATTATTTAAGTAAAGCTACTGCATTTGCCGATGATTATGTTTGTTTTTCGATCCCGACCAATCTAACGCAAAATCGGATACTAAAAGCGGTTGAAGTAATCCCGGGCAATAGAGAAATTGTGCACCACGCATTGGTTTATTTAGACGATGCTGGTATAGAACAGACGGACACCATCGGTGGCAATTGTGCCAGCCCGAGCAGCCAAAACACAAAATTAATTATGGGCTATACTCCCGGAGCAGGACCCCTAATATTACCTTCTGTAAGTCCACTAAAAATGGGGATTAACATTGCTGCAGGAGCAAAAATATATTTAAACATGCATTATCCCGAAGGGAGTTTTGGCATGATGGACAGCACCAAAGTGATTCTACATTTTTATCCTGTAGGAACTACTGGAGTGCGGCAAGTTTATGCATCACCTGTATTGGCGGACTATTCCTTTGCATTGCCGCCCAATCAGATGACTACGCTATCGGCTCAATATCCAAATGGAACAGCTGGGGTACCCATTGATTTGTCTGTAATTTCAGTTTTTCCTCATATGCATTTATTAGGACATGACATTAAAGCTTATGCAACAGGCCCTGCTAATGACACCATCAAATTTATTAATATTCCGCATTGGGATTTTCATTGGCAAGACTTCTATTTCTTTGATCATTTGAAACATTTACCTACTGGATACACCATTAAAGGAAAGGGTGTTTATGACAATACAGATCTGAACATTCATAATCCCAACACACCTCCCCAAACAGTTTCTGTGGGCTATAATACTACAGATGAAATGTTCATTATCTATTTTCATTACATGAACTATCTTCCTGGAGATGAAAATTATGATTTGGCTAGCTTAATGAATGCAAGTTTAGAAGAATACGGTAACAGCAGTGCTATTAAAACATATCCTAATCCTATGGGAGACAGCGGATTGAATATTGTGTTTGAAGGTGGATTTGATCCGGAAATTAAAGTATTGGTCTACGATTTAAAAGGGACTCTTGTGAACACCCTTTCACAAGCAGATGCGATTAATCCTACCACTATTTTCTGGAAAGGGAACAATCAAAATGGAGCTGAAAGTACCGCAGGAATGTATTATCTCTCAATAAATAACAAAGGGAAAATGAGTACATCAAAAATTATAAAACGATAACTTCAGCTTTGAAGTTCGATATAATTTCCCTATTTTTGTGATCGATATAGGTTCTTATATCAAATTTGGTCTCGTAGCCAAGCGGTTAGGCAACGGTCTGCAAAACCGTCTACAGCGGTTCGAGTCCGCTCGAGACCTCACAAAAAAGCCCTCACATGAGGGCTTTTTTTATTAATGAAATTAATGCGCTTCAGAAAATTTGACCCATAAAAAAAGCCCCTTCATAATTGAAGAGGCTTCTTAAAATCGGTATGAAGTTATACTGACGCTTAGTCAAGGATAAACTTAATATTCTCTACTCCACCTGCGTATTGGATAGAAGCAAAATAAATACCTGAATCCATATTGGTTAAATCAAATGCACAATTAGTAGTGCCATTCATTTGTTGAGATGAAACTACTTTACCTTCGATATTTGTAATAGAAACCAATGCAGAACTCATAGCTTCAGATAAACCAGCAATATTCATTTTTCCAGATGTAGGATTTGGAACTACCGTTAAAGGAGCTATTACTTGTTCAATTAAACCAGCATTTCCAACTATAATTTTATATCCTCCAAAAGAGACAGATTGTGTTACAGGTGTTGGAGGTAATCCTGGGATAAGAGTTACTAAAACAGTTGCATCAACATCAATAGTAACAGGATATGTTCCTGTAGTAGCTGTTGTACCATATACATTAGCACATCCATTAGCGCCACCACTATAGGTACAACCTGAAATGTTACATCCATAGTTATACCCAACTGGTAAACCAGATAAACCTGTAACTGTAAAACTTTGAATTGGCGAACCAACAAATTGTCCTGAAGGATCTAAATCAATAGTAACCGTTGCGGGTACTTTAAAATTAATGTCAGTAGAATAAGGAACATTTACAGTTGCCCATGGTAAATTTTGAGTCGTATCTGGCCAAACACCATAAGTAGAATCAACAAAATTTGCACCTGGTGTGCATGATTGTGCGTTAATATTTACATAAGAAAGCCCAAAAAGAAAAACTGAAAGTAAGATTTTTTTCATAGTTATATTTTTAATTGTATCTTCAAATATATAATATTTTTATCTCTTTTACCCAATAAATTCTTTCTTCAATAGATTCATTTACTTTCTATTAATCGAAATAAAATAATTTATCAACTTACTTTACTGTTTATTTTTCACAAGAATAACACATGAATCCCTACCTTTGACCTATGATTATTTATAATGTTACTATTAGTATTGATGCAAGTGAGTCGGAAAATTGGCTGTCATGGATGCGCACGAAACACATACCAGATGTATTAAATACGGGTTGTTTTCTTGAAGCAAAATTATCTAAAATCATAGGTGAGGAAGAGGGAGGGTTGGCATATTCTGTAATGTATCTTTGTGCATCTCAGGAAATATTAGATACCTATAACGCACAACATGCTCCTGCCTTACAAAAAGAACATTTAGAATATTTTTCAGGTAAATTTGCGGCTTTTCGCACTCACCTTCAATTAATTGAAGTATTTAATCCTTCATGATAGTTCGCCCTAAAAAACACCTCGGTCAACATTTTTTAATTGACAAAACTGTGAGTAAAGCAATAGCTGATGCCTTTTCTGGTCATCGCGACTGTTTTAAAGTCATAGAAATTGGTCCTGGGACAGCAGCACTTACAAGACCTTTAATCGAAAGAGGAGATTTAGATCTTTATTTAATGGAAGTAGATACTGATTCTATTGCCTACCTCAATAAAGAACTTCCTCAACTGAGTGATCGCATCTTAAATTATGACTTTCTAAGGGCAGATTTGTCAGAAATTATGGGTGATGGCCCGTTTTCAGTAGTGGGAAATTTTCCTTATAATATTTCTTCTCAAATTCTATTTAAATGTCTTGATTATCGTCATCAAGTTCAAGAAATTATGGGGATGTTCCAAAAGGAAGTTGCCGTAAGAGTTGCAGAAAAACCTGGAACAAAAGAGTATGGAATCATCAGTGTATTACTGCAAACATTTTATGATATTGAATACTGTTTTACGGTAAATGAAGATGTTTTTGACCCACCTCCGAAGGTCAAGTCAGGAGTAATTCGCTGCACAAGAAATGAACGAACTTCTTTGCCTTGCAATGAAAAATTATTTATTCAAGTCGTGAAAACTGCCTTTAATCAAAGGAGAAAGACCATGCGTAATTCTCTTAAAAGTATGACTAAAGGGCATGAGCTTCCGGAAGAATTCTCACAACAAAGACCTGAACGACTTTCGGTTGATGCCTTTATTCGTTTAACAGAATTTATAGAAGGATTGGTATAATTAAAATGGTATAATAAAATGGCAACAGCACAACAAAAATTAAAAATTAAAGAATCATTTGATTTAATTCAAGGGAATCAATCCATCAAAGTAAGTGAAGGATTAAAAGAATTAGAAAAATTTGCTGAGGAAAGTGTTCTTGAAATTCTTGTTGGAATTGCAGCAGATACTGACAATGAAGACACTAAAAAACAAATCTTAGCTTTTCTTTCACAAGTAGTAGACCCTGCCTCTCGCGATTTGTTTATCCGCTACATCAAAGAAGAGGAATTTAATATGCTCCGACAAGCTTTGCTTACCGTTGTTTGGAATAGTAGACTAGATTACAGTGACTATTTAGCTGACTTCGTTGAAATCGCGGTAGAAGGCAACTTTATGGAGGCCTTAGAATGCTTGACAATTCTAGAAAATCTTGAAGGACCTTTTGAAGAACATCATCTGCTTGAAGCTCAATTACATTTGAGAGAATATGCCCAATCTGATAGAGCGCACGAAGAGGACCGAAAAACAAATATTGTTAGTGAAATCGCAATGTTTATTCAGGAACAAAATGATGGAATAGATGCCGACCTAATGTTGGACTAAGGCTTTACAATTTTTTTATTCAGCCTTTCAATAATAACATCATTCATCTCTTTAAAGATCTCATATTGTTGGGCATAATAGGTAAAATTATCCTCGTAAATTTTTGCTGTTATTTTATGTTTCTTGAATACTCCTTCGGCTGCTAAAGCTA
>CANJQZ010000125.1 GCA_947476515.1 Flavobacteriales bacterium | reverse complement strand
TTGTTCAGCAGGTCTAGTTCAAGCTGAATTAAGTTAATTCTTTCTTTAAAATTTTCACCAGTATTATTTAAAGAGTATGTTTCATTTTCAATTCTCTGCCAGCTATTTTTTAATCCTTGAATTAATTCTTTTGAGGTGAAATTTGATGTGCTTATCGTAACTAAGTCTCCCAATCCAACTTGTTCTAATTTTTGTTGAATGACTAATAATGCCGCTCTTTTTTCAGAAACGAGTAATAAACGCATATTTTGTGGCAAGCATTTGCCTATAAGATTTGCGATGACTTGAGATTTCCCTGTTCCTGGAGGTCCTTGTAGTACAAGATCTTCTTTTTTTAGTTGATCAAATACCTTTTCTTGTGATGCATCAGATGGAAATAATAAAGCATCCGAAAAGTTTAATTCTGTTTTTTCTTCCTTACCAATATCAAAGAATAAGCGCTGCAGTATGTTAGAGTAATCACCTGACTTCAATATGCCTTCTATTTCTGCTAAAAGCGCATAGCGATGATGATGAAAATTTCCTAAAAAGGTTGAATTGACATCTATTGTTTCTATTTTTATTTCTTCTAAATATTTAAGCGTTGCCGTTTCACTTTCCATTTTTGAAGCGTCAAAATTTGAAATTTTTTGTGCTAAATACTGAATGATAAATGGGTTGACAGTGATCGATTCTTCAATTGCCTGCAAACGAACCAAACCTTCTATTTTATTGCTATTGGCTTTGACAGGAATTAAAAACAATGGCGCTGTCACTACTTTACCATTTAAGGATAATTGAAGTGTGCCTCTACTTTTACATAAGGGATTAATTCCAAATTCTTTTTCTATTTTTCTTGTTTCAATCAGGACTTTTTCCAATAAAGGAGTACTAAGTAATTCATCAGAATCTATTAGAATTGCATTTTTTGGGTTAATATTTACCAAGATATCATCCGACTTAAAATAGGATAATTCTGTAATTAATTCTTGAATTTCTGAACTTATGACAATTGGTTTCACAGTGTAAAGATAATGCGTATTCCTTTTTTTTCAATTATTCATAAAATAAACTAATTTTACTATACTAAATTTAATATTATGATCAAATATTTATTTGGATTAAGTATCCTATTATCAACTCAATTTATTGTGGCTCAAGTCACTTTAACTGCAAGTAGTTTTCCTGCAGCCAATGACACTGTTCGTATGAGTCAATCTAATGATTTTAATTTAGACTATGTATCTACAGGAGCTAATTTTACTTGGGATTATAGTTCTTTGGTTGCAACGAGTCAATATGTTCGACAGTACAACCCCATTGGATTTGCCTCAATATTAATTTTCACAACTTACGGTCCTCTGGCCTCGAGTCCATACCGCGCTTCCTATTTTAATACCACTCAAGATTTACCTTTAGACCAATTATCACAATTTTTACCTGTTACGCTGAGCGATTTAAATCAGTATACCAAGTCAAATAATGATTCTATTACCTCAATTGGTTATTCCATTTCAGTAAACGGACAAGGCGTACCGTTTAAATCGGATACCATAGAAACAAGGTATAAACTACCCTTGAACTTTAACGATCAACATTTTTCTAGAGGTTATTCATACATAGATTTAAATCCAATCATCGATGTTAAATTCAAACAATACAGACAGAGACACACAACTGTTGATGGTTGGGGTTCACTTACGACTCCAAAAGGGACTTTTCCTGTACTTCGTATTAAACATGAAATAGATGAAATTGATTCTGTTTATCAAACTTTTTTTGGCGCTGGAACTTGGTTCGGGACTCCACCAATTGCACGAACGGAATATGAATGGTTTGGTCTTAATAAAAAGGAATGGTTGTTAAAAGTTATTATGACCAATGGAAATGTTACCTCTGTTGAATATCAAGAAGATTATTTAGGTTTAGATGCGGGAGTTGAAGAAATGGACTTAAATAATATGATTTATCCAAATCCTGTTCATGATTTTCTTACTATCGAAAACACCACGGATCTAGAAAGCGTTGTTGTCTTTGATTTGAAAGGTAAAGTAATCGCTCAATATGCATCATTAGAATTACAGCAAGGACAGATTGATATGCGCACTTTTACAAGTGGTTATTATCTTGTTCAATTGAATTCTAAGCAGTCTTCAAAAATAGTTCAGCTAATCAAGGACTAAATTCACTAACTTTATAGCGGCAAATCGGTCTATCGCTGTTTCACTTCGGTGAGAGAGAGGAAAGTCCGGGCAGTATAGAGCATCGTACTTCCTAACGGGAAGGGCTATTTTTAATAGTACAGAAAGTGCCACAGAAAGGAAAACTACCTTCTTAGGAAGGAAAAGATGAAAAGGTGAGGTAAGAGCTCACCGCGTTCTTGGTGACAAGGATGGCAAGGTAAACCTTACGAACTGAAAGACCATGTATACCGAGGCTTGAGGGTTGCTCGCCCAATCTCGGAGGGTAGGTTGATGGACCCCATTTGTGAAGATGGGGCTAGATAAATGATAGACAGCCAAGGCTTTTTTAGCTGAGGTGAACAGGACCCGGCTTACGATTTGCCATTTTTTATTTTTAAATGATGATGGAGCATCTTGATACATTATCTACTATGCTTGAACAGCAGGCGGATAAATCTAAAGCGATTGGAATGGAAAAGTATATGAAAGATAATTTCATGTACTTAGGCGTTTCAAGTGTCCCCCGAAAAGTGATTTTTCGTCAATGGAAATCCTTACTCCCCAAAGATCTCTCAGCAATCCAACGATGGGATGTAGTTCGTGAATTGTGGGAGAAAGAAGCGCGAGAATATCAATACATTGCAGTAGATTGGGTTAATTCTTGGCCAAATTCCTGGATCATAGCGTCTGATATTTCTGAAATTAAGTTTATCCTAGAGAATAAGTCTTGGTGGGATTCTGTAGATCTTCTTGCCTCCAACATTCTTGGAAAGTATGCAAAGAAATTCCCAGCAGAAATGGATCTTGTAGTGGAATCATGGAAAGAGGAAACTTCAATTTGGCTGCATAGATCGTGCTTGATTTATCAGCTAAAATATAAGGACACAGTAGATTTAGAACGCTTAAGTTATTTGATTGCCTGTTATAAATCGAACAAAACCTTTTTTATCCAAAAAGCTATTGGGTGGTCTTTGCGAGAGGTTTCTAAATGGAATCCAGATTGGGTCAGAAAAACAGTTGGTTTTCATGAATTAAAAGGCTTGGCTCATAGGGAAGCAATGAAGTATGTCAAATAAGTTCTTTAATAATAAAGATAATACTCCTTTTTTTTATAAATTCACGCTAGAAAATAATCTCATGATGCGTCTATTTACTTTATCGTTATTTTTACTTATTAACAGCATCATTTTTGCTCAAAATCAACCGAGTAATGGCGTAGCAAAATCTATAGTTTCTAGTTACTTCTTGCTGCATGTGAATCTTTTCGTTTCTCCAACGGAAATATTGGAAAATGTCTCGGTGCTCATTGAAAATGAAAAGATCAAAGATTTCGGAAAGTTACTTTTGACTCCTTCCGATGCAGTTGTTATTGATATGAATGGCAAAACGATAGTTCCTTCATTTATTGAACTCTATTCTAATATAGGTCTTCCTGCTCCAATAAGTCATAATTCCAATCGTCCTCAGCTAAACACACTCAATAAAGGTGATTATTACTGGAATGAAGCAATTCATCCTGAAGTGGAAGCGGCTACTTTATTTCATGTGGATCCCACTGCAAGTGAGTCTTTGATTAAAATGGGATTTGGTTTTGCCCTCAGTCATCAGCAAGATGGGATTGCAAGAGGTACAGCCGCCCTAGTGAGCATAGGAGATGTTCCGATTAATAAAGCAATAATTTCTCCATTAAGTGCCAACTTTTATTCGTTTTCAAAAGGAACTTCTAATCAGTCTTATCCATCATCGCAAATGGGTTCTATCGCACTGCTAAGACAAGCTTTTTATGATCGAATTTATGCCCAAGAAACCAATAATTACTCTTTATCAATGAAATCTTGGACAGACCATCTGGCGCTGCCTAACTTTTTTAAAGTGGAGGATAAATGGGAAATAATTCGAGCATCCAAAATCGCTAAGGAATTTGATCTTCCAATGAATTTTATTGGATCCGGTAATGAATATGCCAATGTGACTTATCTAAAGGATATAAAAGCGCAATTGGTTGTGCCAATAAATTTTCCAGATGCTTTCGATGTGCAAGATCCTTATGTAGCGAAACAAATACCTCTTAGTGAATTAAAACATTGGGAATTAGCTCCATTTAACACTAAAATATTATTAGATAATGAGGTCCGTTTTGCAATAACATCGAATGGAATTACTGCTCCTGATGTCTTTTGGAAGAATATTAGAAAGCAAGTTGAATTAGGCGTTTCCACCGCTTCTATTCTTAATTCATTAACGCTTGTTCCAGCAAGTTATTTAGAAATAGATGCTCTTGTTGGAAGTTTGAATAAAGGAAAATTGGCAAGTTTTTGCGTTTATAATTTAAATCCTTTCGAAAATGAAGCTTTATTATTAGAGTCTTGGCACTTAGGAGAGAGAACGGTTTTGAACTCTGAACAAAAAAATAATGTCCTAGGAAAATTTTCACTTACCCTAAATGGCAAAAAATACCTACTTCAGTTAGTAGATGATAAAGAAAAACCAACAGGTCAACTTATTGAATATATTAAGAAATATGATCCCAAAACAAAATTAACTACAACGGATACTCTTACTAATAAAGTCCTAGTTCGATTAAATCAAGATGATATCTCAATGTCTTTTAATTTGGATGATCAAAAAGATAAAGGTTCCTATCAACTTCATGGCCGTATTTCGGCAGAAGGTGGAGTAATGGAAGGTGATGCCTTAATTGAAGATGGTACATGGGTGCTTTGGGCCGCGATAAGACAAGAAAAACCAAGTCAGAAAGAAAAAACTAATAAAGAAGTCACCACTGAATTGACTACTCCATCAGTCTGGCTTCCCAATATGGCTTTTGGCACCCTTTCAAAGTCAAGTGATAAGCCTATCGTGATTAAAAATGCACAAATCTGGACCAATGAATCAGAACAAATCCTTACTGATGCAATGGTGATTTGTTCTGCTGGGAAAATTATCTATGTAGGTAAAGGCAATCAAGCATATCCACCAAATGCTTTAGTAATTGATGCCAAAAATCAGCATTTAACTTCTGGAATTATCGATGAGCATTCACATATTGCTATTTCAAAAGGTGTCAATGAAGGCGGTGAGTCTGTAACAGCAGAAGTGAGTATTGGTGATGTTGTTAATCCAGACGATATAAATATTTATCGACAATTATCAGGTGGCGTTACTGCTGCACAACTTTTACACGGTTCTGCCAATACTATTGGTGGACAATCAGCATTGATTAAATTAAAATGGGGTGCTTCACCTTCTGAAATGCTGATTACCAATGCTCCAAAATTTATTAAATGTGCTTTAGGTGAAAATGTTAAGCAAGCCAACTGGGGCGATTTTAACACAGTCCGCTTCCCTCAAACGCGCATGGGGGTGGAACAGGTATTTTACGATGGCTTTAATCGAGCTTTAATTTACCAAGAGAAAATCGAAAAGTTTAAACAAGGTAAAATTCCTGCAATTCGTAAAGATTTAGAATTAGATGTTCTTTCTGAAATTTTATCGGGCGAAAGAAAAATTACTTGCCATTCTTATGTTCAATCAGAAATTAATATGTTAATAAAAGTAGCAGATTCAATGCATTTCACAGTAAATACTTTTACGCACATTCTTGAAGGATATAAGGTGGCGGATAAAATGAAAGAACATGGAGTAGGGGCTTCCACATTCTCTGATTGGTGGGCGTATAAATTTGAAGTGAATGATGCTATACCTTATAATGCTTCTCTAATGTCCCAACAAGGCTTAGTAGTAGCCATCAATTCAGATGATGCAGAGATGGGACGAAGATTGAATCAGGAAGCAGCAAAGAGTGTTAAATACGGGGGCATGTCAGAAATTGAGGCTTGGAAAATGGTCACGCTTAATCCAGCAAAACTTTTGCATCTTGATGATAGAATGGGAAGTATTAAAGTGGGGAAAGATGCAGATTTAGTTTTATGGAGCGACAATCCTCTAAGTATTAATGCAAAAGTA
>CANJQZ010000124.1 GCA_947476515.1 Flavobacteriales bacterium | reverse complement strand
GGGCGTTACCGAGGCGGGAGATGGTGAAGACGGGAGAATTAAGTCCGCCGTTGGTATTGGGGCTTTATTGGAGGATGGTATTGGCGACACGATACGCGTTTCCTTAACCGAAGAACCAGAGTATGAGATACCCGTTGCTCAAAAAATCGTACAGAAATATAAGAACCAGCATGCTTTCAATTTTCCTAAATATGAAGGAGAATTACCTTATAATCCATATGAATATGCAAGAAGAGAGACCACTTTAATTCACAATATCGGTGGCAAAAATGTTCCTGTCGTTATGGCAGACTTTTCAAAAAAAGACACTATTTCTCCGGCTAGTTTTTTCGCCTTCGGCTATAATTATTCTCATAATTTAGATAAATGGAACCTGCAAGATCAAGCGGCAGATTATGTTTTTATAGGGGATAATAGCATCACTTTTGAGGTGCCAGGAACACTTGGAGTAATCTGTTCTTGGATTAATTGGTCAACTAATTATAAAGATAAAAAAGGTTATTATCCTCTTTTTTCTGACGGGGATCTATCAAAAATTGATAAAAATAAACAGGCCTTTTTAAGCCTTGAAGCAACAGAAAACTTACCCGAAAACCTAGTAGATTATCCTAAATTAATTCTCGTTGCAAAAACAAAATTCTCTAACAAAACTCAAATATTCCGCAATTTATATTTGAATTTAGCGAAAAATAATCTTTTAAACCCTGTGATATTATCGTTTGATTCCACGGATATTGACGCTGAAAATTTTCAATTGGAAGTTTCAAGTGACGCTGGTGCAATGTTGATCGATGGCTTTGGTGATGGTTTATGGATTAATGCAACACAGCCTCAAAAAATAATTAATTCAACAGCTTTTGGAATTCTACAAGCCACAAGAACTAGAATTTCAAAGACCGAATATATTTCTTGTCCTTCATGTGGCAGAACGCTTTTTGATTTGCAAGAAACTACGGCAAAAATAAGAGCGCGGACATCTCATTTAAAAGGTTTAAAAATCGGAATTATGGGTTGTATTGTTAATGGTCCGGGAGAAATGGCAGACGCTGATTATGGTTATGTCGGCACGGGACCAGGCAAGATTCATTTGTATAAAGAAAAAACGGTTGTGAGAAAAAATGTACCTGAGTCTGATGCGGTTGAAGCCTTAATTGAACTCATTAAAGAAAATGGTGATTGGCAATCACCTAAAGTATTAGATTAAGTATATATAATTCGCAATACACAATTAATAGTTGAATACTCATTGAAATGCTTGATTGCAACTCAGTACTTTTTGTATAATTTCGTCTTATGTCAAATACAGCAGAACAATTTAATAAAAAGGGAATCCGCACCAGCTATGTCTCAACGATTATAGGAATCTCCTTAGTGTTATTCATGATTGGACTTGTCTTAAGCGGTGTTTTTGGGCTTAATAATATTCAAACCCAAGCAAAAGAAAATTTACAAGGTGATATATTTTTTAAGTCTACTTTAAATGATGCAGATATAAAACAAGTCGAGCAGTCATTAAAACCATGGAAAGAGTTCAATAAAGTTTGGTTTGTTTCTTCAGAAAGAGCCGTTCAAGAATTTGGAGGCGAGGGAAGTGATGAAATAAAACAATTATTGGCAGGTGAAAATCCTCTTCCACCATCTTTATGTTTTTCTCCAAAGGCAAAATTTGCTAATAAAGAAGGAATGAAATTTATAAAAGCCAAATTATTAAAGTTTTATAAAAATGAAATTGATGAGGTAAATTACGATGAAGCTAGCGTAAACAGGGTAAATTTAGGGTTTAAACAATTTGTGATTTTGTTTTTATCTGTTGCCGCCCTTTTAATTATAATTGCTGTTGCAATGATAAATAATACCATCAGAATGTCTCTTTATGCTAAAAGATTTACAATAAAAACGATGCAATTGGTTGGAGCTACCAGCAAACACATTAGAAAACCATTTTTAATGCAAGCCATTATTCAAGGGGTCTTTTCAGCTTTACTAGCACTTGGCTTTTTAATGAGTGTGTTTTTCGCCCTTAATAATGTCATCGAAACTTTTGAAATCAGCTTTACAATAGAAATGTTATTGTTATTGATTGTATCTCTGTTATTATTAGGAATTTTTATTACACTTGTCTCCACTTGGTTTGCATTAAACAAGTATCTTCGTATGAAATTGGACGATTTATATTAAAAAACATGAGTAAGCCCCTTAAACAATTTGGTTTCCACCGCGAAAACTACAAGCTTCTATTAATTGGTTTAGCAATCAACATAATTGGTTTTATCTTAATGATTGGAGGCGGGACCTCTGACCCAAATAAATTTAATGGTGCTGAACTTTTTAGTAACACTCGAATTACTTTGGCTCCCTTATTAATAATTGTTGGATATATTGTCATTATATTCTCAATTATGAAAAAAGGAAAACCAACAGAATCAAGTGAAAAGGATTCTATTGATACCAAGAAAAAGTAGTAGGAACTCCCAATGACAACTTTAGAAGCAATCCTTTTAGCGATAACAGAAGGGGTAACAGAGTTTTTGCCAATATCGAGTACAGCTCACATGATTTTTTTAAGTTCCATCTTTGGCATAAGTCAAGATGAATTTGTTAAAATGTTCCAGGTTTCAATTCAATTTGGAGCCATTTTAGCAGTCTTATTTCTCTATTGGCGCAAATTTTTCGATTTCAAGTCTAAACAATTCTATTTTAAATTATTCTTAGCGGTTATTCCAGCGCTTGTACTAGGTAAATTATTTGATGATAAAATTGAAGCGGTTTTAGAGAAGCCCATACCTATAGCCATTACCTTGGTAATAGGAGGAGTTATTTTGTTATTCATAGACAGACTGTTTAAAAACACGCATATTGATCAAGAAGAAAACATAGGCCTTCTTTCAGCAGTTAAGATCGGATTTTGGCAATGCCTTGCAATGATGCCAGGAACAAGTCGTGCTGCCGCTTCCATTATTGGGGGAATGCAACAAGGATTAAACAGAAAAACTGCAGCAGAATTTAGTTTTTTCTTGGCAGTTCCAACCATGTTGGCAGTAACCACTTATTCTTTGTTTCTCAAAGACTGGAATTATCAAGGGGTCGAGCAAACGGGAATAAAAATGATTTTTTCTAGTAGCAACAATACCATGCTTTTTTTTCTTGGTAATATTGTCGCATTTATTGTTGCAATAATCTCCATAAAGTTTTTTATGGGCATCATTAGCAAATTTGGATTTAAAATTTGGGGGTGGTACCGCATAATAATAGGCTTAGTACTTGTTGCATATTTTTCTTTTAAATGATAGATTTTATTAACGGTGAAACCATCCTTGTAGACAAGCCGTTGGGCTGGACTTCATTTGATGTTGTAAATAAAATTAGATGGAATCTCAAGCAGAAATTTAAGGTTAAAAACATAAAAGTAGGCCACGCCGGTACTTTAGACCCTCTTGCATCAGGGCTTCTTGTGATTTGTATAGGCAAGCACACTAAGTTAATTGAATCTATGATAGGCCAGGACAAATCCTACTCCGGAACATTTTTATTAGGTAAGTCTACACCATCTTATGATTTAGAAACAGAGTTTGATGCCGTTTTTGATATTAGTAAAATAGATCTTTCTCAAATGAATTCAATTGTAGCGTCTTTTCTTGGTGAACAAGATCAAGTTCCTCCTATTTTTTCTGCTAAGCAGGTTGATGGTAAAAGAGCTTATGATTATGCAAGAGAAGGAAAAACTTTAGTGTTACCGCCCAACCGAGTGAATATTAAAGAATTTACTGTTGACACCACCAATTTCCCGGAAATTAATTTTAAGATTGTGTGCTCCAAAGGAACTTATATTAGATCATTGGCCTCAGATTTTGGAAAAAAACTTAATTCTGCAGCGACGCTAATTGCCTTAAGAAGAACAGCTTCCGGGTCTTTTTTAATTGAGAACTCAAAAACAGTAGAGGAATGGATTTCAATTATTAAAGAGTAGACTAAGCATAAAAAGGCGTATATTTAACTAAATATATGCTCTATGAAATCAATTTACCACTTATTTTTCTGCCTCTTTTTAAGCGTTTCAACGCTTTATGGACAATGTCAATTTGTATTTGTAAGTACTACTGGTAGTCCAACAGCAGCGGGCACTCAACAAGATCCATTAGACATCAACACAGCTTTTTTAACCACTGCAGATAATGGATATATTCGATTAGCAACAGGAACTTACAATATCGATAATTCACTCACCCTTAATGGGAATAATATAATCGTTGAAGGGGGGTTTATTGCCGCGCAAGCATGGACAAAAACTAGTTTAGCGGGTGCAACTACAATTTATCGTTCCGCATTAAATGTACAGGGCCCCATTATTGCTCCTAGACTAAGTGTATTTGAGATATTAGGTAAAAATGATTTTCGTTTTCAAGACATAACAATTCAAGTGAGTAATGCCCCCCAAGCAACGCTTACATCTCCCTATGGAACATCAGTTTATGGTGTTTATTTATACAGCTGTTCTAATTATAAGTGGGTGAGATGTTCGTTTATTATTGGTTCTGCATCAAATGGTTTATCAGGAACTCCGGGACTTACAGGTCTAGCTGGTTCAAATGGAGCTCTTGGTTCTGCCGGTTCTTGTGATGGTGGAACATGTACTTTTAGTAGTGGTCAAGCAGGTGGAGCAGGTGGTGTTGGTGGAGCCGGAGGCGGTGGAACTAGCGGTGGTGCTGGTGGATCAGCTACTCTTGGTCAACAAAACAATGGAGTTGGTGGATCTGCAGGAACTGGAAGAAATGGCGGTGGTGGCGGCGGAGGAGGCGCGGGCGGAGATGAATGTTCAACCAATAATGCAGGTTTAAGCGGAACTGGCGGGGCATCTTCTTGTTCTGTAGGCGCTCAAGGTGGAGCAAGAGGCTTAGATGGCGATCCCGGAGGCGACGGAAATCCAGGAACTTCGGGTGCTAACGGAACCAACGGAATTAATGGTATAGATGGAAATTTGGGATTTGATTTAGGAGTATTTTGGACGCCAGGATCACAAGGGACCGCAGGTACTGATGCTTGTGGAGGTGCCGGTGGAGGTGCCGGTGGAGGAGGTGGACGACAAGTTTGTTCTCTGTGCGATAATGGCCCAGGAAATGGAGGTTCAGGCGGCGGCGGCGGCGGACAAGGCGGACAAGGTGGACAGGGTGGCTATGGAGGCGGAAGCGCCTTTGGGATCTATTTAACTCAAAATGGAAATAATGGACAAGTAATAGATTGTAATATACTAACCGGAACTTTAGGATTGGGTGGAATTGGAAGTCCAGGCGGCTTAGGTGGAGCAGGCGGTTTGGGCGGTTCTCAACAAACAACATGTAATGCTCAAATTGGAGAAGGCGGCTCAGGAGGTTCAGGCGGAGCAGGGGGTGTTGGTGGAAAAGGAGGAAATGGAATGGATGGAATTAGTGCTAATGTTTATGTTGCCTCTGGTGCCGCATTGACAAGTTCTATAATTAATTTTAATTTGCTTTTACAGCCGGAGATACAAGCTTCATATGCTACTTGTACGAATACTATTATTCAAGTTACTGATATTACCATTCCAACAGGCGTAAGCGATTGGACTTTTACAACTGTAGCAACTTTTCAAACGGCATCCGCAAACCCAGCACAAACCTCACCCAATGCTATTGGTTATACCAGTGTTACTCATGCTAATAGTGTTTATACAGATTTCATAAATATCACATGTCAAAGCGATGTCCTTACATTAAATCAAAATATTTGTTTTGGCGATAGTGTTTTGCTAGGGGGTCTTTATTATGCTGCCGATGGTACCTATACTTATTATGGCATTAATAGTCAAGGTTGTGATAGTATTGTTACTTTAAATCTATCTGTTGAAACGGTTAATAATACTATTACAGCTAATGGTTTACTGTTGAGTGCCAATCAATCCGGATTAATTTATCAATGGATTAATTGCTCAAACAACACTAACATATCTGGCGCTAATTTAGGATCGTATACCGTCTCTCAAAATGGTACTTCCGCCGTAATTAGCACTAATACTAATGGCTGTTCGGACACATCGAATTGTATAACCATTAATTTTATTGGTTTGGAAGAGATGGGTATTAGTGCGTTTTCAGTCTCCCCAAATCCGGTAAGCAGTCAACTTACTTTTAGAAG
>CANJQZ010000123.1 GCA_947476515.1 Flavobacteriales bacterium | reverse complement strand
GGCTAAAGGGCCACACATTCCGATACAATGAAAAGAGGAACTAAGCCCTATAATAAATCCTGTTACTAGGAGGTTTATCATTGAATAATTAAAGTTGAAATTTGTTCGTATGCCTTACCCTCCTTTAAATAATTGATGCAGACATCATAGTGACCATTACTAAGTTCTGTTTTTGATAAAGTGTAATTCGAGTTGAGAATACTTAGTTTTCTATCCAATTTCTTATTATTTGGTCGGGCTAATAAAACCGTGATATCTGACAATCTTAAATTAGTTGGATAAGTAATGCACATCTCATTATCATTCTGTTTGATTTGAATTGGATTGTTCAATTCTTCAGCGCGTTGACGCGCATCGATAGAACTTTGAAAATCTCTATCCCTTAGATAATACTCCTCATTCGTTAAATCATTATTCTTAGAATTAATGATAACAACTAAGGTAACTATGAAGCAAATAAATGCGATCATACTGATGATTATGCCGTTTCGAAAAGCCATATTATTTGAATTTATATATAAGGACCAACTAATTTTGTTTTCACAGTTTCCATTAATTTCCCATTAGCGTAAACATTTATTTTAATTTTTTTTGTTCCATCTTCTAGTTTTGAATTTGGGATTTGAATTAAAAATCCAACTTTCTTCTGCTTTTCACTTTTCAGAATAATTTGTTTTCCAATATTGACAAGCTTACCATCTTTATCATTGACTTTCATAGTAATAATAAAGTCTTTATGCGTCTTATTCAAAATGCTCATCTCAAAAATATTACTTACCAAACCATCATTATCAATACTGTAAGAACTTCCTCTTTGTCTTACTAATTCTGTTTCGATATCATTTCTGGTTAAAAGAAGAGTTGTTAAGGTGATGAGTAATGCGATCAATAGAATAGAATAAGATTTTACGCGCTTGGTCCACACAAAAGGTATTCCTTCTTTAATTCCATTTTCAGAAACAAAACGAATCAATCCTTTATCCATTCCTACGGCATCCATCATGTTATCACAAGCATCAATACAGGCAGTACAATTGATGCATTCTAATTGTGTTCCATTGCGAATATCAATCCCGGTCGGACAAACATCAATGCAGTGCGCGCAATCTATACAATCTCCTTTTTGTAAACTTTTTCGGTCCTCATTCTTGTGAATTTTACTTCGACATTCTCCTCGCTTATGATCATAAGCAACAACCATCGAATTGGCATCAAGCAATACTCCTTGTAAGCGTCCGTAGGGACAAATGGTAGTACAAACTTGTTCTTTTAACCAAGTAAATACACCATAAAAAGTAAAGGTGAAAAACAGAATTGTAATTAATCCACCTAAATGGCTCCCGATGGGATCCGTTTGAATTTTAATCAGGTGATCTATACCAATAATATAGGCTAGAAAAATATTAGAAATAAAAAATGAGATGATTAAAAATACAGCATGTTTTAAAGTTCTTTTTGCAATTTTTCTCATATTCCATGGCTCTTTCCATAGAATTTTTTGGGCGTGAAAATCACCTTCAATCCAATATCCTATCCGTCTAAAAACCATTTCCATGAAAATTGTTTGTGGACAAAACCAGCCGCAATAAATTCTACCAAAAATAATCGTGAAAAAGATTACGAATACCACACAAAGAATTAATGTAATAGCTAATAAATACATATCCTGAGGCCAGAAAATATTACCAAAGAGAATAAATTTTCTTTCGATGATATTAAATAAGAATAAAGGTTCGTCACTTACACGAATGAAAGGTGCACTTACTAGAAATATAAGCAAGATATAACTAAGTGATTTCCTTTTATTATACCAATATCCCTTTGGCTTTTTTGGAAATATCCAGATTCTTTTACCTTCCTGATTTACGGTTGCTATATGATCTCTAAAATCATCTCCTGCGCCACTTTCCATGTTTATTTTTCTATAATCTTCCCATTGGGTTCTTTATCTCCTTTTACAAATGGTAATTGAAGTACAAATGAGGCTACTTGTTGAATCTGAATTGGATTTAATTTTGAAGCATGCTCTGGCATTCCATTAGCAGTTCCCTTCTTAATCGTATTAAACAAATCCTTAATATTATAGCCGTAGATCCAATAGGTATCTGTTAAATTAGGTCCCACATCTCCCTGTCCTTTTTCTTTGTGACAAGAAATACAATTGGTTTGAAAAATGGAGGCGCCACTTTGTATGTCAGATTTCTTGGTTAATAAGGTAGCATTCGTTTCATCGACATTCATGGCCATCTTTTTAAGATAAATATTGATTTCTTTTTTTGATTGTGCCATTTCGGTATCGTATGCTTTTTCTTGTAGCTCAGAAATTCCTAACACATGATAATTGATCAAATAAAACACTCCAAAAATAATAGTGCCGTAAAAAGTCCATACCCACCATGGCGGTAAATTATTGTCTAATTCTTGAATCCCATCATAATCATGATGCAGTAAAATCGCTTCTTCTTCTTCAATTGATACAGTGTCCGTTAGTATCTTATTCAATTTCTTCAGAACTTTGGCAGGCTTGATTATAGGTGCTTTTTCTGCCTGAGTCATGGAAATAAATTGATTGAATAATCTGCGTAGATAAAGGATAACAAACAATAATATAACATTCAGTGCTAGAACAAAATATAAATCTGCATCTTCCACCAATAACCATGGAATGTCTTTTACCCCTTCACCTGGTTGCACTAAATGTAATGCGTTCGCTTGATTGGAAAATAAAGTTAAACCGAAGATGATCAATACCAAAAGAATCTTGCTCATTTGTTTCTTATCCTGATTCTTCTTGAAGAAATCTGATGTTATAAAAGAAATGATGGTTCTACTAAAAATAATAATCACACAAATTAATACCGCCATTAGAAATAAAAGCCAATTAAAAATGGATAAGTTTTCCTTATAATCGACTACAGGTGCTTTTACATTAGCCACTAAAGTAGTATCTACGGCTGTTGTAACTTGAGGCGCAACATAGGTGTCAATGTAATCAAAAATGGCAGTAAATTCCTCCTTGCTAACGGTTTGTGCTGGCATAGCTGTCGGACTAAATCCTTTAATGGCATTGGCCATACTGCTTTTTCCAGAACTAATTAAATTAGTGGAATTAGATACCCATTCAAACAACAAGGCATCTTCTCCTGCTGCAGTCCATTTAGCTCGAACACCCGATAATTTTGGACCTGTAGCGTTTTTGTCTATTACATGGCATGAATTGCATCTCGATTTAAATAAGCTTGCACCATCTTGAGCATATCCTTTATTATTATTTAAGGCAACAAATACAAGGAATAAAATATAAAATAACTTTTTCATAACACTGGAATTATTGTTCAATACTTGAATCGTTTAATGGAATTTCTGATAAGTCTGTAATGGTATCTTTTGACATAAAAAAGACCCTTATTAGAACTAAAAGAAAAAACAATGAAAAAATAATAAGCGAGACAATTGGATAGAATTCTACATTTCCAATACTTGTCAAATTATGTTGGATAAATCGAAGCATCTTTTTATTTTTTATTTGTTTTAATATCAATACCCAATCGTTGCATATAGGCTATAAGAGCAACAATTTCACTTTTTTCAATTTCTTTTAGCAGTTTCTTTTTGTTCAATCCTTTCAAAGCTACATTTGGAGTATTTGCTAAAATATCTGCGGCAATTATTTTCGCTTGTTTTTTCAAATCTTTGGGCGCTATTTTGTCGTATCCTTTAGGATAGGGAACTCCCATAGTTTGCATTGCTCTTATTTTCTTCTCCGTTAAACTAATGTCAAGGGCATTCTCTCTCAACCATCCGTAGGCAGGCATGATAGATCCTGGTGAAATTACCTTTGGTCGAATCAAATGTTGATAGTGCCAAGTATTACTTCTTAATCCACCTTCTCTGGCCAAATCTGGACCAGTGCGTTTAGATCCCCATTGAAAAGGATGGTCATAAATAAATTCACCTGATTTTGAATATTCACCATAACGAACGGTTTCAAATCTTAATGGTCGTACTAATTGTGAGTGACAATTGTAACATCCTTCTCTAATATAAAGATCGCGCCCTTCCAATTCTAAAGGTGTATAGGGTTTAACCGATTTGATGGTTGCAATATTACTCTTGACAATCATTGTTGGCATAATTTCAAATAATCCACCAATTGCAACAACAATTAAACTTAAGACCATAAATCGAACAGGTTTTCTTTCGATAACTTTGTGCCAATATTCGCCTTTTACGGAAGTGTTTTTATCATTTAACATCGGTGCTTCTGCTGCTTCATTAGCGATTAATTTGCCGGATTTTGCTGTTTTTACTAAATTGTAAAACATCATTATAGCTCCTGTGAGATAAAGTAATCCACCCAATGATCTAAGTAAATAATAAGGTTTTAATTCAATTACTGTTTTAAGAAAATCAGCATTTGCTAAAGTTCCATCAGGGTTGAATTGTCTCCACATTAATCCTTGCATAAATCCAGCGATGTACATGGGAATTGCATATAAAATAATTCCCAGGGTTGCAATCCAAAAATGCTGATTGGCCATTTTTTTGGAATATAAAGGGGTATTGTAAATGCGAGGAAATAACCAATATAGCACACCAAATGTCAACATGCCATTCCAACCTAATCCTCCGATATGCACATGTGCTACGATCCAATCCGTAAAATGTGAAATAACATTTATATTTTTAAGGGAGAGTAGTGGTCCCTCGAAAGTCGCCATTCCATAACAGGTTAAGGCAACCACCATAAACTTTAACATCACATCATCTCGAACTTTATCCCAAGCACCACGAAGTGTTAATAGTCCGTTGAGCATTCCACCCCATGAAGGAGCTATAAGCATCACAGAAAAAACAACTCCTAAACTTTGCGCCCAATCGGGTAAGGTAGAATAGAGTAGGTGATGAGGTCCTGCCCAAATATAGATGAAGATCAGTGCCCAAAAATGGATGATGGATAAGCGGTATGAATATACAGGTCGTTGGGCCGCTTTCGGTATGAAATAATACATCAAACCTAAATATGGAGTGGTTAAGAAAAAGGCAACTGCATTATGACCATACCACCATTGAACCAAGGCATCCTGCACACCAGAATACCAACTGTAACTCTTAAAAAACGAAATAGGAAGTTCAAATGAATTGAAGATGTGTAACATCGCAATGGTAACAAAGGTTGCGATATAGAACCAAATCGCCACATATAAATGCTTTACGCGTCTATTGAGGATGGTTGCAAACATGTTCCAACCCCAAACTACCCAAACTGCTGCAATTAAAATATCAATCCACCATTCTAATTCTGCGTATTCTTTTCCAGATGTTATTCCAAATGGAAGAGTTGCAACGGCACAAACGATAATGAATTGCCAAGCCCAAAAATGGAAGTAACTTAATTTGTCGCTCCACATTCTGGTTTTTAATAGTCTTTGGAGGGAGTAATAGACACCTGTGAAAATTCCATTGCCAACGAAAGCAAAAATTACTGCATTAGTATGAAGCGGTCTTAGCCGACCAAAAGATAAAAAACTAAACCCTAAATAATCATTGAAAAATTCTGGAAATGCCAATTGCAAAGCAATTATTAATCCAACCAACATACCTGTAATTCCCCAAATAATTGTCGCAAAGGCGAAGTTTTTTACGATGCGGTTATCGTAACTAAATTGTTGTGTCTCCATTGTCATTTTTTATTGTTGTTTCATCATCGAATAGCATGCGTACTGAAGGAGTGTAATCATCATCAAATTGCCCGTTTTTTGCCGCCCAAAAATAGAATCCTAGAAAAAATAAGGCGATTAGTAAACTAACGATAAGCATCAAATAGATCATTCCCATGATGCAAAATTCAGTTTTAGATGACTTTTAAAATATGATAATTATCACTTTTTTGAAAAAAAATTATTTTTTTTCAGTAGAAGTTTTTCGATATCGAATTTGAATAATCAGGGTGCTTAATACCACAACTGTTATTGAACTTATAGGCATAAGTATGGCAGCAATTAATGGACTTAAATTTCCCGATATTGCAAAGCTGAGTCCTATAATATTATAGCAAATTGAAAAAGCTAGACATATCTTTAATACCAAGGTAGAAAATTTGGCAATTTTCATTAAAGACGGAAGTGCAATCAACATCTTTGCGGAAAGAATTCCATCAGAATTTGG
>CANJQZ010000122.1 GCA_947476515.1 Flavobacteriales bacterium | reverse complement strand
ACAACGCGAAAAAATTCAATTTTCCCATTCACCGCCCCATAAAAGAATTAACCAAAGAAGAATATCAATTGTTATGGACTGGCAACAGTTACTTTATGGGTTTAAATGACTTCTTTAAATTCCTTGAAAGTCAAACTTATAAGATTCAATATCGCGTTATGCTTTCACGCTACAGAGGGAAAACAGAATGCCATGAATGTAGAGGAACTAGATTAAGAGGTGACGCTTCTTATGTCAAAATTGAAGGCTTATCGATTCAAGATTGTGTATTGATGCCTATCACAACCATACACGCCTGGTTTAAAAAACTAAAATTATCAGCAGCAGACCTGGTGATCACCAAGCGCATTTTACCAGAAATCACACAAAGACTTTCCTTCTTAGAAGATGTTGGTTTAGGGTATTTAACTTTAAACAGAAGTTCCGCAACACTTTCAGGAGGAGAATCACAACGCATCAATCTAGCTACAGCGTTGGGAAGTAGTTTAGTAGGTTCCATCTATGTACTGGACGAGCCTTCTATTGGTTTACATCCAAAAGATACTGCCAAACTCATTGGTGTTCTACAAAAACTTAAAGCGGCTGGAAATACAGTTATTGTAGTGGAACATGAAGAAGAAATGATGAAAGCTGCTGATTTCCTTATAGATATTGGTCCATTTGCAGGACAATTTGGTGGAGAAGTCGTTTTTGAAGGGAAATATAAAGAACTCTCAAAAGCCAAAAACAGTTTAACAGCAGACTACTTATTAGGAAAGAAAGTTATTCAAGTACCCACAAAAAGACGCACTACTAAAAATGTACTTACACTTCGTGGCGCTAGAAAAAATAATTTAAAGGATCTTGAGGTTTCCATTCCCCTACATTCGCTAGTGGTGGTAACTGGAGTGTCTGGATCTGGAAAATCTACCTTAATTAAGGAAATACTTTATCCAGCCATACGCACCCAACTAGGCTTAACCAGTGAAGCAAAAATTCCTTTTGATGGATTAGAGGGTGCTGTGAAACTAATTCAATTTATTGAATTTATCGATCAAAACCCTATTGGAAAATCATCTAGAAGTAATCCCATAACTTATGTAAAAGCGTTTGATGATATTAGAGAGTTGTTCTCCAGGCAATCCTTAGCGAAGATGCGTGGATACAAACCTGGTTTTTTTAGCTTTAATGTTGATGGTGGACGCTGCGAGATATGTGAGGGAGAAGGAAGTATTACTGTAGGCATGCAGTTTATGGCTGATGTTGAATTAAATTGTGATCACTGTAAAGGTCAACGCTATAAGAGTGAAACCTTAGAAGTTTACTATAGAGGAATAAACATCTATGATTTATTAGAAATGAATTTGGAAGAAGCTTATAATTTCTTTCAAGAAAGCACAGAGAAAATTGAGCAAAAGATTGCAGAAAAAATAAAGCCCTTGATTGATGTTGGTTTGGGCTATTTAAAAGTCGGCCAATCTTCTAGCACTTTAAGCGGCGGAGAAGCGCAACGGATAAAACTGGCATCCTTTCTTTCAAAAGGTGGAAATGTAACGCCAACCTTATTCATATTTGATGAACCGACCACAGGATTACATTTTTTTGATATTGAAAAACTGCTTCTTGCCTTCAATGCATTAATTCAAAAAGGCCATTCTATAATTGTTGTAGAACACAATATAGATGTCATAAAATGTGCCGATTGGATTATTGATTTAGGTCCAACGGGCGGAGATGACGGAGGATATCTCTTATTTTCAGGAACACCCGAGGACCTCATTAAGCAAAAGGACAACGCTACTGGAAAATATTTACTAGAAAAGTTATAAGCAAACTCCAATGAGGCATAAAATCTTTTGGTCTTGAAATAAATCACACCTATACAATTATAACCGGGTCATAAAAAGCAAGGAAATCAAAATGAATTCCTATTTTTGAATTTAGATGAATACAACTAAAAAATTAACTATTGCCATTGACGGTTATTCCTCTTGTGGAAAAAGCACCTTAGCAAAAGCATTAGCGAAAAAATTAAATTACATTTTTGTTGATTCAGGCGCCATGTATAGAGGAATTACTTTGTATTGCTTACAAAATAAGCTCATAAAAGGACAAGAAATCGATACAGTTCACTTAATTAATACCTTACAAACGATTGATTTAAAATTCATTTATAATGACCAAATTCAAGAAAGTGAATTGTTTTTGAATGGGGTCAATGTTGCATTGGACATCAGAAAACCTGATGTTGCAGCTGTAGTTTCTCAGGTAGCAAGTATCGAAGCGGTAAGAGTGAAATTAGTTGAAATGCAGCAGGAAATGGGATTGAATGGTGGGATTATTATGGACGGAAGAGATATTGGGACGGTAGTTTTTCCCTTTGCTGATCTAAAGTTATTTGTGACCGCCGACCCAAAGATTCGAGCAGAACGCAGATTTAAAGAAATGCTCATCAAAGATCCTAACACCAATATAGAAGAAGTTAAAGCCAACCTCATTGCCCGGGACAAAATGGATACCACAAGATCAATAAGTCCACTTGTATGCGCAGAAGACGCGTTGATCTTAGACAATACACATATGGATAGAGAGATGCAATTAGATTATGTATTGAAGCTATTAAAAGAAAGAGAATTGATATGAAAACTGTCACATTTAAATTTATTGGTCTTGTTTTTATTTTTTGTGCCTTGCTCATTTCCTGTGAGACAGCAGTTGATGATAGACCTACAGTGTCTGAAGATGAGCTCCCAGAGGATAAATCAGATTTAAGTGCTTACGCAAAAAGACATATTGAAGCACAGTTGCAAATTCCAGCAACTGAAAAATATACTTTAACAATTCTTAAAGAGAACTTAGATGGTGATGATAAAAAAGACGCTGTAATCATAGTAAATAGATATGAATTCGCTATCAATGAAGCAGCAAAATCTAACAATCCAGCAAAAAATGCAGCCTTAGGATTTATGGGTAACTACAACTACATGTTCTATTTTGATGGTGGATTAAACATGATTTCACCTGCTATCAACATACCCTCCTCACCTATTCTGCCCTTACAAGTGAGCTTTGCTTACATCAGTTCCACCTTATACAAGGACATTTTAATAGATTTCAGGATACGCAATGCGAGCTACAAGGACTTTTTTACAGTTATTCATCATACCCCGAGAAGAATTTTTCAATGGAAGAACTTTGATGGTTTAGGAACTCAAGAAACCGAAGCCTATACCTTCAAATTTGAAAATTCAGAGTACGCTCCTCAAAAAGACATCTTGGTATATAAGGCTAAAATTCAAGCAATTAATCCAGAAATAGATGTCAATATCCTTAATCCAAAATTGGAAAACACCAATGAATTGGCTTATCGATTTTTCTACTTAGCGCAAGAAGGAAAATATGTAACAAAAAAGTAATTCCTCCTTTCTTTTCGCAACTTGAACTAACTTAAAATAACGATTTTAAAACTCGTATAATTATCTTTAAAATAATGGAATTATCGAATAGATATTCATGAAGTTAAGTTGATTTTAAGATGCCAAAACCTAAACACTTACTTAATTTATTTAGCAAGAGGGAGTTACAATGGAAAATTCAAGAGAAAATTGGATTTAGTATCACCAATAAACTTGACTGCAAAAAGCTGAGTGAGCTCATTAGAGCTGAAAATTTACCTGTAATTTCAGAAAGCACTCTTTATAGAATATTCTTAGTAGATGATCACAAAAGCACCCCTTATTTACATACCTTAAATATATTATCTCAATTCATTAACTACTCAGATTGGGAGAGTTTATATAAAATATTTAATGAACGCGCTCATTTTCAAATGAAATATGGGCAATTTAATCATGAAAATAAAATAACTAAAAGCTTAATTACTTGTTGCATTGAAAGCAATAATTTGACCCCATTCATTAATTTCTGCGAACAATTACCCGCCAATTTATCAGATGAGGAAACTCACTTAATTGGAGAAGAAATTTATTTTGCTTTACTAAATACTCCTAATCCTGATCAAAATATTAATTTTTTCAAATCAACAAGTCATTTACCAATTATAAGAAAAGCTTTTTTTGAATTTATGGCAGATCCAGGATTCAAAATTCCTCACTACAGATTTGGTCTAGAATGTTACCTTAATAGTATTAATGACAAGAAAAAAATTCAAGATTATATTTTCGCAAAGTCTTTACTTCTTTTGGATAATGTTTATAAAAAAGATAAACAAAATGCTTTAATCACTGCTGAGGATTTATATACTAAAAACACTTATACAGAAGGTGAAATCAATTCAATTCATACCTATCCTTGTATTCGTTACATAGCATATCGAATTTTTTATTTAGAACTTAAAGGGGAATCAATCACTAATCATCTTGAATACCTATTCAATTATATAGAAAATAGATTTAACTTATGGGATCATTTAGAAAAACGAATTGTTTTCCACACTTTATGTGAGACATTTTTTTTATGTGAATCAAATACAGATATGGAGGTAGAAAAACTTAAATTTATATTTAAAGATTTGTATCTTTATTATCCAGACTATTTTAATGATGCCACTTTACAAGAACTTCTTTTATATTTCAATACTAATTCAACAGCTACCTATATTTAGCAAAAACATCAATTGAATTGTATTATATTGCCGTTTATATTTTATTGCTGCTTTTTTTAATTCTAATTCAAAAAAAGAAAACCCCAATATTTACGGTTCAGAAGAAAAAAAATTGGTTTCTACCCTCCCTATCTTTATTCTTATTGTATGGATCATTAGAGCAAGGTCAATTAATTACAAACATAGTATACAATCAAGGCATATGGGGCCTATGGTTTTTATGGATTGGAACAATTTCTATTTTTGTAATCCCTATAGTATTTGCTCCGATTTGGAGAAAATTAAATTTAAAAACTGACAACGATTTTATTTTATTAAGATTCCCAGGAAAGGATGGAACAATTCTATACCATTTTCGAGCCTTATTTTTAAGTATACTCGTAATACCAATACTCATTAGTTTTCACGCCCTTGCCTTCAGTAGAATTATTGAGGTATACTTTGATTTCACTCCTTTAGATAGCAAATTTATTGTTTGTATTATAATTCTTTGTGTAGTTCTAAAAAATAGATTCGAATTAAAATTAAAAACAGATGCATTCAACGCAATAATATATATAATCATTTTTATTGTTGTCACCTTTTATCTTTGCAGATCTCATGATTTTTCAATTAGTATCGCGCAGCAATTGGCAAAAATTGGACCTGACCATGATTCTATTCTTCCACCGAAAGGAAATAAAACCGAATGGGGTAATTTTTGGATTGTACTCCTAATTCAATGGTGGAGTACTACCATGATGGATGGTAGCGGCCCAGAGATGATTCGTTATTCAGCGTTAAAGAATAATAAAGAAATTCTTAAAACCGCCATAATATCATCATTTTTACAACTATTAATTTCATTTATCATATTGTCTATCTGTTTGCTTCTTGTGGTGAAAATTAGAAATAATTCAGGAGAAGTTCAATTTGTAGCATTGCTTTTTGACAGTATTCCAAATACCTTAAAAGGCCTTTGTATGGTTGGTTTTTTAGCTCTTTTTATTAGTGCTGTAGAATCTTTATTAAGTTGGGGAGGAGGATTGCTTCATTTCGAAAAGTTTAATTATAATGAAAACTTATTAGAAATTACAAATAAGAGAAAGAGTTACTTATTTATGTTTGTAATTTCAATAATTAGTTGTTTTTGTACGCTCTTATTCGAAAATTTACATCAAATCATTCTTTTTATATTCTCCATATCCGCAGGTGTAGCTCCTGTTTTTATTCTAAGATGGATTTGGAGGAAAATTAATGGCTGGAGTCAATTAAGTGCAATGTTTTTTTCAGCATTTTACACTTTAATTTTCACTTTTTTTTTCCAAAAACAAAATCAAGTAATCGGATGGCCTTTTGCTTCAGCAAGATTAATGACTGTAACTATTATGACAACCATAACATGGTTAATTATAACAATGATAAGTGGGAAACAAATTACAAGAAAAGCTTTCGACCAAATTAAATTAACTTCCTTAAAACCATTTGTTATAGCCTTACTTTTTGGAGCCTTATCATTAGGTCTCTTTGTAACTTGTGTTTATTTCTTAATTCAATTATAGATTGAAAATTTAAAATATAAAACTATTGACCTCCTTCTATTTAATT